>JAFYZZ010000054.1 GCA_017548445.1 Bacteroidales bacterium
ATGATGATGAAGGCCCATTCCCAGCCGAACTTCATCGCGAGCGGCGGGATGCACAGCGGAGCGGCGAGCGCGCCCACGGAAGCGCCGGCGTTGAAGATGGAGGTCGCGAACGCGCGGTCCTTCTTCGGGAAATACTCGGCGGTCACCTTGATGGCCGCCGGGAAGTTGCCGGCCTCGCCGAGCGCCAGGATGCCCCGGCACAGGAGGAACAGGTACACGGACGTGGTCGATATGGCCAGGGCGACGTTGGAGGCCACCTCGACGCCCTTGAGGGCGGCGAGGTCCTCGCCGACGAACAGGCCAGTGGCCCAGCCGCAGGCGGCGTGCAGGCACGCGCCGAACGACCACACGCCGATGGCGATGAGATAGCCCTTCTTGGTGCCCATCCAGTCCACGAACTTGCCGGCGAAGAGCACGGCGATGGCGTAGAAGATGGAGAAGAAGGAGGTGATGGTGCCGTAGTCGGCGTCCGTCCAGTGGAACTCGGGCGCGATGAATTCCTTGTAGGTCAGGGAAAGGACCTGGCGGTCGAGGTAGTTGACGGTCGTCGCCACGAAAAGCAGCGAACAAAGCCACCAGCGCCAGTTGGTCATCAGTTTCTGTTGGGTGGGAGCCATTTATCTCACTTCTTGGATGATGCGGAGGGATTCTTTGCAGAGGGCGGTGATCCGGGCCCAGTCGCCGGCGGCGAGCACGTCCTTCGGGAACAGGTTGGAACCCATCCCCACGCAGGTCACACCGGCCTTGAACCAGGCTTCCAGGTTGGCCCGTTCGGGCTTGACGCCGCCGGTGACCATCAGCCGGCTCCAGGGCATCGGAGCGCGGAGGCCCTTTACGAAGGCGGGCCCCAGCACGTCGCCGGGGAAGACCTTGCAGAGGTCGCAGCCGGCCTCCTGGGCTGCGCTGACCTCGCTCACGGTGCCGCAGCCCGGGCAATAGGGAATCAGGCGGCGGTTGCACACCGGCGCCACGGCGGGGTTTAACACGGGACCCACCACGAAGTTGGCCCCGAGCTGGATGAAGAGCGCGGCGGTGGCGGAATCCACTACGGACCCCACGCCCACGATCATACCGGGCAGTTCCCGGTTTGCATATTTGACGAGTTCCTTGAACACTTCCTGGGCGAAGTCGCCGCGGTTGGTGAACTCGAAAGCGCGCACGCCGCCATCGTAGCAGGCCTTGAGCACGCTCTTGGCGGTCTGGACATCCGCGTGGTAGAACACCGGCACGAGGCCGGTTTCCTGCATCGTCTCGATGACCTGGATTTTGTCGTATTTTGCCATATTCTCCAATTATCTTGAAACGCGGCCGGAGGCGTCGCCCTTCATCAGGTTCTCCACCTCCGCCACGGTCACCTGGTTGTAGTCGCCGAAGACGGTGTGCTTGAGGCAGGAGGCGGCCACGGCAAAGTTCAGCGCCTTCCGGTCGTCGCCGGCAAAAGTCAGCAGCCCGTAGATGAGGCCGCCCATAAAAGAATCGCCGCCGCCTACGCGGTCCACGATGTGTGTGATGTCGTAACGCGGTGATTCATAGAGCGTCCGGCCGTCCCAGAGCACGCCGCCCCAGGTGTTGTGGTTGGCGTTGATGGAACCGCGCAGGGTGATGATGACTTTCTTCGCGCGGGGGAAGCGCTTCATCAACTGCTCGCCCACGCTGCGGAAACGGCCCTGGTCGATGGCGCCGCCCGTAGCGGTGACGTCGAAGCCCTCCGGCTTGATGCCGAAGACCTTGTCGGCGTCCTCCTCGTTGCCGAGGATGATGTCGCACCCCTCCACGAGGGCGGGCATCACTTCCGAGGCCTTCTTGCCGTATTTCCAGAGGTTCTTGCGGTAGTTGAGGTCGCAGCTGACCGTGATGCCGAGGGCGTTCGCGGCCTTGACGGCCTGCAGGCACACGTCGGCCGCACCCTGGCTGAGGGCGGGGGTGATGCCGGTCCAGTGGAACCAGTCGGCTCCCTTGAAGACCTTCTCCCAGTCGATCATCCCGGGCTGGATGGAGGCGATGGCGGAGTTCGCGCGGTCGTAGACGACCTTGCTCGGGCGCGCCACGGCGCCGGTCTCGAGGAAATAGATGCCGAGGCGTTCTCCGCCCCAGACGATGCCGGAGGTGTCCACGCCGTAGGAGCGGAGGTCCCTGACGCAGGCCTTGGCGATGTCATTTTCGGGAAGGCGGGTGACGAAACTGGCGTCGACGCCATAGTTGGCGAGCGACACTGCTACGTTGGCCTCGCCGCCGCCGAAGGTGGCGTCGAACTGCCTGGCCTGGCCGAACCTGAGGTATCCGGGGGTGGAAAGGCGGAGCATAATCTCTCCGAAAGTGACGACTCTGGGCATAGCGGAAGCGGTTTATTTCTGCCGGCAGAAAATCTGCACGGGGCAGCCGGTGAGATGGAAATTCTTGCGGAGCTGGTTTTCCAGGAAACGTTTGTAAGGCTCCTTGACGTACTGCGGCAGATTGCAGAAGAACGCGAAAGCGGGGAAGCGCGTCGGAAGCTGGGTTACATATTTGATCTTCACGTACTTGCCCTTCCAGGCCGGCGGGGGCGTCTCCTCGATAAGGGGCAGCAGCGCCTCGTTCAGGCGGGCCGTCGGAATCTTCTGCGAGTAGTTGGCGTACACCTCGGCGGCGGCGTCCAGCACGTCCTGGATGCGCTGCATCTTCACCACGGAGGTGAAGATCACGGGAACGTCGGTGAACGGCGCCAGGCGGGCCTTCAGCGCCTCCGTGTAGTCGCGCATCGTGTTGGAATCCTTGATGAAGAGGTCCCACTTGTTCACCACCACCACGCAGCCCTTTCGGTTCTTGAGGATGAGGTTGAAGATGTTCATATCCTGCGACTCCATCCCCGAGGTGGCATCGATCATCAGGACGCACACGTCGGCGTGCTCGATGGCGCGGATGGAACGCATCACGGAATAGAACTCCAGGTCTTCGTGGACCTTGGTCTTGCGGCGGATGCCGGCGGTGTCCACCAGCATAAATTCGTGCCCGAACTTGTTGTAGTGCGTCTCGATGGCGTCGCGCGTGGTGCCGGCCACGGGGGTGACGATGTTGCGTTCCTCGCCCAGCAGGGCGTTGGTCAGCGACGACTTCCCGACGTTGGGCTTGCCCACGATGGCGATGCGGGGGAGTCCGGCATAAGGGTCCTCGCCCTGTTCCTCTTCGGGCAGGGCCGCCACCACGGCGTCCAGCAGGTCGCCGGTGCCGCTGCCGTTGGCCGCGGAGATGCTGTAAAGCTCCCCGAGGCCGAGGGAATAGAACTGGTAGGCGTCGAACATCTTCTCGCCGGTGTCCACCTTGTTCACGCAGAGGATGACGGGTTTCCTGGAGCGGCGCAGCAGGTCGGCGATCTCGGCGTCATAGTCCGTGATGCCGGCGGCCGCCTCGACCATAAACAGCACGAGGTCCGCCTCGTCGATGGCGATCTGGACCTGCGAGCGGATGGCCGCCTCGAAGACGTCGTCGGAGTTGGTGGTATATCCGCCGGTGTCCACGACGGAGAATTCGCGGCCGCACCATTCGCAGCGGCCGTAGTGGCGGTCGCGGGTCACGCCGGCGGTGGGCTCGACGATGGCCTGCCGCATCCCGACGAGGCGGTTGAAGAGGGTGGATTTGCCGACATTGGGCCGGCCGACGATGGCTACGAGACTCATAAGCTAAGCGGTTGGGGATTCCGGGTCAAGCCCGGAACGAAGGTTTGAAAACTGGCAGTCCCGGCAGGCGTCCGTCCGTTCTTCCGGGCAGGACCTGCCGTGCAGGGCGGCGTCCTCGTCCTTGAAGCAGCGGATGCCGCGCCTGCGCATTTCCTCGTTGGAGCCTACGTCGAACTGCGGGAACTTCCGGCCCCGGAGGATACCTACCCCCAGGCCCAGGACGCAGAGCGCCACCAGCGCAAGCACGACGAGGAAAACGGGCCACATAGGAACTAATGGACGAAATCGGGGCTGATGGCCTCGTAGTTATAGACCTTGTGGATGATGGACGCGAAGACCTCGGTCATCGAGACGATGCGGATCTTCGGGTCGTCGGCGAGTTCCGGATGGGGGATGGTGTCCGTGATGAAGACCTCCTCCAGGGCGGAGTCGTGGATGCGGTCGACGGCGCCGCCGGACAGCAGGCCGTGGGTGGCGCAGGCGCGTACGCTGGCGGCGCCGCGCTGCATCAGCACCTCGGCGGCCTTGCACAGGGTGCCGGCGGTGTCGATGAGGTCGTCCACGATGATGATGTCCCTGCCCTCGATCTCGCCGATGGCGGTGATGGAACCCACCACGTTGGCCCGCTCACGGGTCTTGTGGCAGATGATCACCGGGCACATCAGCTCACGGGCATACACGTTGGCCCGCTTGGCGCCGCCCATATCGGGCGCGGCAATCGAGAGGTTCTTGAACTGGCGGTTCCGGATATAGGGGATGAAGACCTTGCTGGCGTAGATGTGGTCCACCGGGATGTCGAAGAAACCCTGGATCTGGCCGGCGTGCAGGTCGCAGGTCATCACGCGGTCCGCGCCGGCGGCCCGCAGCAGGTTCGCGACGAGCTTGGCGCCGATAGCCACGCGGGGACGGTCCTTGCGGTCCTGGCGGGCCCAGCCATAGTACGGCATCACGGCCACGACCTCGTCGGCCGAGGCGCGTTTGGCGGCGTCGATGGCCAGCAGGAGTTCCATCAGGTTGTCTGCGGGAGGCACGGTGGACTGGATGATGTAGACGGAGGCGCCGCGGACGCTCTCGGTGTACTGCGGCTGGAATTCGCCGTCGCTGAAGGGAGTGATTTCGAGTTCTCCCAGATGCAGTTCGGGTTCATCCGGCGACTGGAGCAGATTGATCTGGTTGACGACCTGGCGCGCAAAGTTCTCGGAAGCCCTGCAGGCGAACAATTCCAATCGGTGGGTGTGTATCATTGCTGTATTTGAAGTTTAAAGTGTCTTGAGGATGCCGTCGATGTAGTCCAGGATTTCATCTTTCCCGCGCCCGTCCAGCGACGATGTACAGAAATAGGGCGGGAGTTCCTCCCACTGTTCGAGCAGGATCTCGCGGTCCCGCTCGATCCGGGCCGCCAGGACGTTGGGGCCCTGCTTGTCGCACTTGGTGAAAACCAGCGCGCAGGGGATGCCGTTCTCACCGAGCTCAGCGAGGAAATCGACGTCGATGCGTCCGATGTCGTGCCGGGAGTCGATGAGCACGAACAGCAGGACCATCTCCTCCGAGTTGGTGATGTAGTCCCGGATGACGGCGGCCAGCTCGTCGCGGCCTTTCTGCCCCATCCTGGCGTAGCCATATCCCGGAAGGTCCACGAGATACCAGCTGTCGTTGATGAGGAAATGGTTGACCACCTTGGTCTTGCCGGGGGTCGCGGACGTCATTGCAAGCTTACGGTTGCCGCACAGGGTGTTGATGAGGGAAGACTTGCCGACATTGGACCTTCCGATGAAGGCGAATTCCGGCAATTTTCTCGTCGGCTTCTGGGAGACCCTGGTGCTGCTGCCTGCAAACGCGGCCTCGGAGATCTTCATACAAATACTAACTTAATTCAAGGCAAAGATAGTAAATCTTTGTGGATTTTTCTTAAATTTGTAAAGATATGGAGCGCGAATACATAGACCTGCTTGAACTTCAGACGATGCTGCGGGAGGAACTCGAAGTATCCTTCCCGGAGCGGGTCTGGGTGCGGGCGGAAATCGCCTCCCTGCAGGCCAAGGCCAACGGCCACTGCTACCTGGACCTGAGCCAGGACGAGGGTGGCCGCACCGTCGCGAAGGCCAAGGCCGTGATCTGGCGCAGCCGCTATCTGCCGCTGCGCGCCTATTTCCGCGAGGCCACGGGCGGCGAACTCGCCGCCGGGATGGAGGTGCTGCTCCGCGTGCAGGTGAACTACAGCGAGCTGTACGGACTCACCCTGACGGTGGACGAGATCGAACCCCGTTTCACCCTGGGCGCCGCCGAACTGCAGCGCCGCAAGACGCTGGAGAAACTGGAGGCGGAAGGCCTGCTGGACCGCCAGCAGGAGCTGGAACTCCCGCTGTTGCCGTACCGCCTGGCGGTCATCTCCGCACGCGATGCGGCCGGCTACGGCGATTTCCGGCACCACCTGGAAGAGAACGCCTACGGTTTCGTCTTCGAGGTGGAGCTCTTCGAGGCCACGATGCAGGGGCTGGAGGCCCCGGAGAGCATCGTGGATGCGCTGGAGCGGGTGGAATGCGCCCCGGAGCCCTTCGACGCCGTGCTGCTGATGCGGGGCGGCGGGTCGGCCCTGGACCTCGCCTGCTTCGACGACTACGGCCTGTGCTTCGCCATCGCGAACTGCCCGGTTCCGGTCTATACCGCCATCGGACACGAGCGGGACGTCCACGTGGCGGACCGCGTGGCCTTCGAGGCGGTGAAGACGCCCACGGCCCTGGCGGACCGTTTCATCGAGGCCTTCGCCGCCGAAGACGAGCGCATCAGCTCCTACAGCACGCGGCTCCGTACGGCCTTCCTGTCCAAGGTGGCCGCGATGGAAAGCCGCCTGGACGCCCTGGGCGAGCGCATCCGCCGGGCCGATCCCCGCAACATCCTGTCCCGGGGCTATTCGCTCATCACCGACACGAAAGGGATCGTCCTGAAATCCGCGCGGCAACTGCCCCCCGGAACTAGATTTCAAGTTTTATTTGCCGACGGCATAGTGACTGCGGAGGCTGAATAAGTTATGGAAGAAAAGATATTTGATTACAACGAAGCGGTCGCCGAACTGGAAAAGATCGCCCTGCGGGCGGAAGACCCGGCCACGGGCCTGGACGAAGTCGACCGCTGCCTGAAACGCGCAGACGAACTGATCGCCGGCTGCCGCGCCTACCTCAGAAACATCAGGACACAAATCGAAGGACTATGATACCCAAGATCTACCAGACCGACCCCTGGCTGGAACCCTACAAGGGCGCCATCGAGGCCCGGCACGAACGCATCCTCGCCGACCGCCGCAAACTGGCGGGCGACGGACCGCTCTCCGCGGCGGTCAACAACCATATCTACTACCCGCTTCACAAGGAAGACGGCGACTGGGTAATCCGCGAATGGGCCCCCAACGCCACCCGCATCTACCTGATCGGCGAAGGCAATAACTGGAAACGGACCGACGCCTACGCCTTCAAGCCCGTGGGTGCTGGAAACTGGGAGCTGCGTATCCCGGAACTGTTCCTGCACCACGGCGAGCTGTACAAGCTCTGGATCGAATGGCCGGGCGGGGGCGGGGAGCGCCTGCCGGCCTATGTGACCCGCGTGGTCCAGGACCCCGAGACCAAGATCTTCTCCGCGCAGGTTTGGGACCCGCCGGTGCCGTACCGGTGGACGGGCCGCAAGCCGGGCCGCCGGCCGCATCCGCTCATCTACGAGTGCCACATCGGAATGAGCTCCGAGCAGGAGAAGGTCGCCTCCTTCGAAGACTTCCGCCGCAACGTCCTTCCTCGGGTGCAGAAACTGGGCTATAACGTCCTGCAGATTATGGCCTTGCAGGAGCACCCCTACTACGGATCCTTCGGCTACCAGGTGTCCAACTTCTTCGCGCTGAGCTCCCGTTTCGGCACGCCCGAGGAGTTCAAGGCGCTGGTGGACGACGCCCACCGCCGCGGCATCGCTGTCATTATGGACATCGTACACTCGCACGCCGTCAGCAACGAGGCGGAGGGCCTCTCCCGGCTGGACGGCCGCGACGACCTGTACTTCTACCAGGGCCCGCAGGGGCACCATCCCGCGTGGGACTCCCGCTGTTTCGACTACGGCAAGGACGAAGTGAAATACTTCCTGCTGGCCAATTGCAAATACTGGATGGAAGAGTATCATCTGGACGGCTTCCGCTTCGACGGCGTGACGAGTATGATCTACTGGGACCACGGCCTGGGCAAGGACTTCGGCGACTACGCCTATTACTTCGACCAGGGTGTGGACGAGAACGCCGTCAGCTATCTGGCGCTGGCGAACCAGCTCATCCACGAGCTTGACCCCGAGGCCATTACGATCGCGGAAGACGTGAGCGGGATGGCGGGTCTCGCGGCTCCCTTCGCGGCCGGCGGCGTGGGCTTCGACTTCCGGATGGCGATGGGCATCGCCGACCACTGGATCAAGTGGATCAAGGAACTGTCCGACGACCAGTGGAGTATGGGCGGCATCTGGTGGGAGCTCACCAACAAGCGCGCCGACGAGCGCACCATCTCCTACGCCGAATGCCACGACCAGGCGCTGGTGGGCGACAAGACCATCATCTTCCGTCTGATAGACAAGGAGATGTACTGGTCGATGGACAAGGCTACGCAGAACCTGCTGGTGGATCGCGGCGTTGCGCTGCACAAGATGATCCGCCTCGTCACGCTCGCCACCTCGGGCGGCGGATATCTCAACTTTATGGGCAACGAGTTCGGCCATCCCGAGTGGATCGACTTCCCGCGCGAGGGCAACGGATGGTCCTTCAGCCACGCGCGGCGGCTCTGGTCCATCGCGGACAACCCGGCCCTCCGTTACGGCGGCCTGCAGGCTTTCGACGCCGAAATGGTCCATTACGTCAAACGCGAGCGCATCCTTTCCGGCAACCTGTGCCAGCTCTATGTGGATGAAGAGAGGAAAGTTTTGATTTTCAGCCGCGGAAATAGTATCTTTGCATTCAATTTCAACCCGACCGCCTCCTTCGAGGGTTTCCGTTTCCAGGCACCCGCCGGAGAGTACGCGATGGCGTTCAACTCGGACGATGCCGCCTACGGCGGATTTTCGAGGCTGAACCGGGATGAACGGCACGCCACGATGGACGGATGGCTGTCGCTCTATCTCCCGAGCCGCGTGGCGCTCGTGTTGAAGAAAATTAAATAGAAGACTTATGGCATTCCTGAAATTCAACAAGTCGGAGCTGGTCAATCTGTCCTATTCGCTCAAACGGGAAATCCTGGGCGCCAACAAGACCGGAGCATACTGCAACACGTCCATCGTCACCTGCAACACGCGCCGCTACCACGGCCTGCTGGCGGTCACCCTGGACCGTTTCGGCGGAGACCGCTATCTGCTCCTGTCCGACCTGGACGAGACCCTGGTGGTGAACGGCAAGCAGTTCAACCTGGGCATCCACTGCTATGGCGATATGTACGAGCCGCGCGGCCACAAGTACGTGGTGGACTTCAGCGCGGATCCCGTCCCGCAGATCACCTACAAGGTGGGCGACATCCTTTTCCGCAAGAGCATCGTGCTGGCGCCGGACCGCGACCAGGTGCTCCTGAAGTTCGAGGTGCTCGAGGCTCCGGCCCCGCTCACCCTTCAGCTCCGTCCCTACCTGGCGTTCCGCAACAACCACGCCCTGACCCACTGCAACCCCGAGGCCAACACGACCGGAACGGAAATCCGGAACGGTATGGCCTACCGCCTGTATTCCAACTTCCCGGACCTGAACCTCCAGCTGAGCGACGGCAAGGCTAAATTTACCGCCGCCCCGTACTGGAACTACGGC
Organism: Bacteroidales bacterium; assembly: GCA_017548445.1. The sequence goes on from JAFYZZ010000054.1 coordinate 9,457, forward strand.
ATCACCTATTCCGACGAATACCGCCGCGGCTACGACTGCCGCGAGGACCTCGTGGTCCCCGGCTGGTTCGAGGCGCGGCTGAAGGTGGGCGAGTCGCTGGTCTTCTCCGCCTCGCTGCTCGAGGAGGATCCCGCCGGGCTCAAGCGCCGCTTCACCGCCTGTGTGAAGGCCGCCGGCGAGATTACCAGCTACCGCGACCAGCTGCGCCGCTGCGCCGACCGTCTGGTCACCAACCACAACGGCCGCAAGAAGATCAACGCCGGCCTCTCCTGGCTGTACAACGGCCTGTTGCGCGAGACGCTCATCGCCTTGCCGGGCCTCACCCTGTATGGCCTCCAGGACCCGAAGCAGTTCGAGGAAATCCTCGACAACCTCATCGCCGACGAGCAGGAGCGCCTGTTCCGTCGCACCACGCAGGTGGAGGCGCCGCTCTATATGGCGGGCATCCTGCAGGAGTACATCGACTACGGTGCGGACGAAGAAAGGGTGTGGAAGAAATACGGCGGCACCATCCGCGGCATCCTCGAGAGCTATCTCCCGGGCGAGCGCGCCGAGGTGTCGATGCAGCCCAACGGCCTGCTGTGGGCGCAGAAGGACGGCGTCGCCCTGAGCTGGATGAACTGCTACGTCGACGGCCGCGCCGTCACCGAGCGCGCCGGCTATCAGGTGGAGACCAACGCCTTCTGGTACAACTCCATCTGCTTCGCCCTCGAAATGGAAACCAAATACGGCGACGCCAGGAGCCAGTTCGTCTCCAAGTGGACGGCCATCCGCGACCTGGTGCGCCGCAACTACCAGCCCACCTTCTGGAACGCGCAGCGGGGCTGCCTGGCGGACTACGTCGACAACTTCGGCCAGAATATGGACATCCGGCCCAACCAGATCTACGCCGTGAGCGTGAAGTATTCCCCGCTGGACGAGGAACTGGCCCCTTCGGTGCTGCGCGTGATCGACAACGAGCTGGTGACCTCCCGCGGCATCCGCAGCCTGTCGCCGCGCGACGTCAAGTACAAGGCCGTGTATGAAGGCTCCCAGCGCGAGCGCGACCTGGCCTACCACCAGGGCTGCACGCATCCTTTCCTGCTGGCTCCTTACGTGGACATCAGTTTCCGCGTGAAGGGTCCCGCGTTCTGGAAGCGCGCCGAGTGGCTGATCGAAGGTTTCTACGACGACCTCGGCAAGCACGGCGTGGGCGCCTTCTCCGAACTCTACGACGGCGACCCGCCCCACGAGCCGCACGGCGCCATCTCCTCGGCCCTCAGCACCGCCGCGCTGCTGTCCGTCGAGCATCTGTTGGACAAATACAAGGAGGACTAGATATGAAAGTATTGATGTTCGGCTGGGAGTTTCCTCCCCACATCGCCGGCGGTCTGGGCACCGCCTGCGAGGGCATCGTCAAGGGTCTGGCGCACAACGGCGTGGAGACGCTGTTCGTGATGCCCGCCGCCTCCGGCGACGAAGACCAGAGCTGCGCCACCATCCTCAATGCGAGCGACGTGGCGGTGCAGCACGTCAGCGACACGGTCGAGGAGTTCCTCGACAAGGTGAAGTTCATCAACGTGGACTCCAACATCGTCCCCTACGTGGACCCGGAAGAGTATTTCGAGGCCATCGAGAAGATGAAGCGCGAGCAGGTCCGCGAGACCACCGTCGGATTCGGCCAGAAATTCAAGTTCTCCGGAAAATACGGCGCCAACCTCCTCGAGGAGGTGTCGCGCTACGCCCAGGTGGGCGGCACCATCGCGATGCAGCACGCCGGCGAGTTCGACGTCATCCACGCCCACGACTGGCTCACCTACCTGGCCGGCATCGCCGCCAAGGAGCTGTCGGGCAAGCCGCTGGTCGTGCACGTGCACGCCACCTCCTTCGACCGCGGCACCGACGATATGGTGGACTCCCGCGTCTATTCCATCGAGAAGCGCGGAATGGAAGCCGCGGACCGCGTGGTCACCGTGAGCGACCTTACGCGCAACATCGTCATCAACAAGTACGGCATCGATCCCGCCAAGGTGGTGACCGTGCACAACGCCGTGGACTTCAGCGGACGCGAGAACCTCTCGGTCGAGCGCGGCGTGAAGGACAAGGTCGTGACCTTCCTCGGGCGCATCACCTTCCAAAAGGGCCCCGAGTACTTCATCGAGGCGGCCGCCAAGGTGCTCAAGCGTACGAAGAACGTGCGTTTCGTGATGGCCGGCAGCGGCGATATGATGCAGCGCGCCATCCGCCAGGTGGCCCGGCTGGGCATCTCGGACCGCTTCCATTTCACGGGCTTCCTCCGCGGGCAGGAGGTGCAGAAGATGTTCGCCCTGTCGGACGTGTACATCATGCCTTCCGTGTCGGAGCCGTTCGGCATTTCCCCGCTGGAGGCGATGCGCTCCAACGTCCCGTCCATCATCTCCCACCAGAGCGGCGCCGCCGAGGTGCTCAAGTACGCCCTCAAGGTCGACTTCTGGGACGTGGACGCGATGGCCGACGACATCTACGCCCTGCTCCAGTACCCGGCGCTGGCGGACTTCGCCAACCGCCAGGGATTCGACGAAGTGAATGCGCTCAAGTGGAACAACGCCACTGCGAAGCTCAAGAAAGTTTATGAATCAGTAGTCAAAGAGTAATATGAAGAAGTCAATCTGCCTGTACTTCCAGGTCCACCAGCCCACCCGTCTGCGCCTTTACCGCTTTTTCGACATCGGCAAGGACTCCCATTATTATGACGATTTCGCCAACAGGACCATCCTGAAGCGCATCGCCCAGAAGTGCTATCTTCCTATGAACGAGCTCCTGCTCGAGGCCGTCAGGAAGAACAAGGGCAAGTTCAAGCTGGCCTTCTCCATCTCGGGCTCCGCCCTCGAGCAGTTCGACCGCTACGCTCCCGAGGTGATCGAGAGCTTCCGTCAGCTCGCCGACACCGGCTGCGTGGAGTTCCTCTGCGAGACCTACAACCATTCCCTGTCCTCGCTGGCGTCGACGCAGGAATTCGAGCACCAGGTGCTCAAGCACAAGGCCGCCGTGGAGCAGTACTTCGGCGTCACGCCCAAGACCTTCCGCAACACGGAGCTCATCTACTCCGACGCCATCGGCGGAATGGTGTACGACCTGGGCTTCAAGACGATGCTCACCGAGGGCGCCCGCCACATTATGGGATGGCGCAGCCCCGACTACGTGTACAACAACGACTTCAAGCCGGGCCTGAAGCTCCTGCTCCGCAACTATTCCCTGAGCGACGACGTAGCATTCCGCTTCTCCGACCGCGGCTGGCAGGAATGGCCGCTTACCGCCGAGAAGTTCACGGACTGGCTGAAGGCCGCCGAGGGCGAGATCGTCAACCTCTTTATGGACTACGAGACCTTCGGGGAGCACCAGGCGGCCGAAAGCGGCATCTTCGAGTTTATGCGCGCCCTGCCCGACGCCGTGGCGAAGGACAAGGAGCTGGAGTTCGTGACGCCGGAGCGCGCCGCCGCGAAGCACAAGTCCGTGGGCGACCTGTCCGTTCCGCAGCCCATCTCCTGGGCCGACGAGGAGCGCGACACCTCCGCCTGGCTGGGCAACGAGCTGCAGCAGGACGCCTACAACAAGCTGTACGCCCTGCAGGAGAAGCTTTCCATCCTGGACGACGCGGCCCTCTGGAATGATTACGGCCACCTCCAGGAGAGCGACCACCTGTACTATATGTGCACGAAGTTCTTCTCCGACGGCGAGGTACACAAGCGATTCAATCCGTACGACACACCGTACGAGGCCTTTATCAATTATATGAACGTTCTCAGCGACTTTATCATCAGAGTCAACAACGCGATCGCTGAGAAGCAACAGTAGTAGTGTATGATCAATAAGTATGAAATGGCCGCACCGTCGTGGAAAAGCGTGATGGTGACGCGCCATCTGCCGGAGGAACTCTCGGGCCTGGAGACCCTGTGCAAGAACCTCTGGTGGTGCTGGAACGACAACGCGAAGGCGTTGTTCCGCACCGTGGATTATGACCTGTGGCACACATCCGGCCACAACCCTATGGTGATCCTGGACAAGGTCAGCCTGAAAAGATACAAGGAACTGGCGAAGGACCGGGAATTCCTGGCCCGCCTGGACGAGGTGATGGCGGATTTCAACGCCTATATGGCCGCCAAGGCCGAACGCACGGAGCCTTCCGTCGGGTATTTCTGTATGGAATACGGCCTGGACACCTCCCTGATGATCTATTCCGGCGGTCTGGGCATCCTGGCGGGCGACTACCTCAAGGAGACCAGCGATATGAACGTCAACCTGGTGGCCGTGGGCCTGCTGTACCGTTTCGGGTACTTCACCCAGCGCCTCACCCCGCAGGGGAACCAGGTGGCGGAGTACAAGCCGCAGGACTTCCTGAAGATTCCGGCCGAACCCGTCCTGGACGAGAACGGTGCCTGGAAGACGGTTTCCGTGCAGATGCCGGGCCACGAGATGCACGCCCGCATCTGGAAGGTGGCCGTCGGCCGCACCGACCTGTATCTGCTGGACACCGACTATGAGGACAACCTCCCCGAAGACCGTCAGGTCACGCACCAGCTTTACGGTGGCGACTGGGAGAACCGCCTGAAGCAGGAAATCCTCCTGGGCATCGGCGGCGTGCGCGCCCTGCGCACCCTCGGCCTGCGTCCCAAGATCTACCATTACAACGAGGGCCACGCCGCATTTGCCGGCCTGGAGCGGCTCCGCGAATGCATCCAGGACAACCATCTCTCCTTCAACGAAGCGATGGAGCTCGTCCGTGCATCCGGCCTCTACACCACCCACACGCCCGTTCCCGCCGGGCACGACGCCTTCTCCGAGGAGATGATCGGCCGTTACTTCGGCCACTATCCCGGCCGTCTGGGCATCGACTGGCGCACGATGATGGGCCTGGGCCGCATCGACGCTGACAACCGCGACGAGAAGTTCTCGATGAGCCACCTCGCCGCCAACCTGTCGCAGAACGTCAACGGCGTGTCGATGCTGCACGGCAAGGTCAGCCAGGACATCTTCGCGAATATGTATCCCGGATACCTTCCGGAGGAACTCTACATCAGCTACGTCACCAACGGCGTCCACTATCCCACCTGGGCTTCCAAGTATTGGAAGGAACTGCACGCCAAGGTGTTCGGTCCGGAGTTCCAGACCCACCACTATGACAAGAAGTGCTTCGAGGGCATCTATACGGTGTCCGACGCGCAGATCTGGGATATCCGCAAGATCCTCAAGAAGGAACTGGTCCGGACCATCCGCGAGCGTCTTTCCGACCCGCAGATGAGCGCCCATTACACCCCGCGCCAGGTCGTTACCATCAAGGAGCGCCTGCGCGAGGACGTGCTCACCATCGGCTTCGCCCGCCGTTTCGCCACCTACAAGCGCGCCACGCTGCTCTTCAGCGACCTGGACCGCCTGGACGCCATCGTCAACGATCCCGTCCGCCCGGTGCAGTTCATCTTCGCCGGCAAGGCGCACCCCGCCGACGGGATGGGGCAGGACCTCATCAAGCAGATCATCGAGATCTCCAAGCAGGACAGGTTCCTGGGCCGCATCATCTTCGTCCCGGGTTACGACATCACCCTGGCCAAGAGGCTCGTGCAGGGCGTGGACGTGTGGCTGAACAACCCGACGCGTCCGCTGGAAGCTTCCGGCACGTCCGGCGAGAAGGCCGCGATGAACGGCGTGATGCATTTCTCCGTGCTGGACGGCTGGTGGGTCGAGGGCTACCGGGAAGGCGCCGGCTGGGCGCTGCCGCAGAAGCGGACCTACGAAGACCAGAACTATCAGAACGAACTTGACGCCGCCACGATCTACGCCACGATCGAGACCGAGATAGCACCGGCCTACTACGACGTAGACGCGGGTTCCGGCCTCTCGCCCGTCTGGGTCGGCTACATCAAGAACACGATTGCGCAGGTGGCCTGCAACTTCACCACCAACCGGATGCTCACCGACTACTGCAACCAGTACTATATACCTCAGTACGACCGCTTTACGAAGATGTGCGCCGACGATTTCAAACTCGCCCGCGACATCTCCGCGTGGAAGCAGATGATGCAGGTGGAATGGAACAACATCCGCGTCGTGTCCTGCACGCAGCCGGACGCCTCCTACGTCCTGTCGCAGAAGGATATGCTCAAGAGCAAGGTCGTGCTCGACCTGGGACGCATCCGTCCGGAGGACATCGGCATTGAAATCGTGTTCACTTCCGCGGACGCCAAGGGCGAACTGCACATCCAGGGCGTCGCTGAAATGACGCTGACGAAAGTCGAAGGCAGTCTCGCGACCTTCGAGGCGGAAGTGCTGCCCGAGCATACGGGTATGTACCAAGTGGGCAAGCGCGTGTTCCCGAAGAACCCGCTGCTGCCTCACCGGCAGGACTTCCCGCTCGTGAAATGGCTGTAGTCGCCACCGGATTCTTCGACGGTGTCCATCTCGGGCACCGTCGTGTCGTCGAGACGCTCGTCTTCTCCGCCCGGCAGCGGGGGGAGGAGGCGGTCGTCGTCACGTTCGCGCAGCATCCCCGGGCCGTCCTCCAGCAGGACGCGCGCAATCTGCGGCTGCTGTGCTCTTCCGAAGAGAAGGCGGCGCTGCTGCGCGGTCTCGGCGTGGACCGGGTGGAAACCCTGTCCTTCGACCGCGCCTTCGCCCGCCTGACCGCCGGGCAGTACATCCGCGACATCCTGCGCGACCGCCTCGGCGCCACCCTGCTCGTCCTCGGCTACGACAACCGCCTGGGATCCGACCGCCTGACCCCCGACTGCATCGCCCCCCTCGCCGAATCCCTCGGCCTGGAAGTTCTGATAGTTCCGCCTGTGTCCGGAGCCGGAAAGAATGTGGTAATCAGTTCGACGAAGATTCGGGAGGCGTTGGAAAGAGGGGATGTGGAGGCGGCAAATGCGATGCTGGGCTATGCGTATGCGCTGCGGGGCGTGGTCGTGGGTGGCAAGCAGCTGGGCCGGACGATCGGCTTTCCGACGGCCAACCTGCGCCTGTACGACCCGCTGAAGATCATCCCCGCACGCGGCGTCTATCTGACCGAAGTCGAAGTCCTGGGGCGCCATCACTGGGGAATGACCAACGTCGGCGACATCATCGAAACCCACATCTTCGACTTCGACGAAGACATCTACGGCCTGGATCTGGAAATCCGCTTCCGCCGCCACCTCCGCCCGATGCGCGAAATGGAAAGTCTCGACGCCCTGAAGACCCAGCTCGCCGCCGACGAAGCCGCTTGCCGGGCCCTGTTGGGAGGTGACGAAAGTTTGCCTTTTATCAAATAAATTCGTATATTTGCAAACACATCCAAGGGTTCTGCCACAAGGCAGGACTCCTTTTTAGTTAACTGAACGAAAACCAGATTATGGCAGAAGCACACTACATCAGCCAGGAAGGGCTGGACAAGCTCAAGAAAGAA
>JAFYZZ010000055.1 GCA_017548445.1 Bacteroidales bacterium
TACCGGAGCCTCCGACGATAAGATTTATCTGCGTCCGGAGACGGCCCAGGGCATCTTCGTGAACTACCTGAACGTGCAGAAGACCGGCCGTATGAAGATTCCTTTCGGCATCGCGCAGATCGGCAAGGCCTTCCGCAACGAGATCGTCGCCCGCCAGTTCATCTTCCGGATGCGCGAGTTCGAGCAGATGGAGATGCAGTTCTTCATCAAGCCGGGCACCGAGCTCGACTGGTTCGCCAAGTGGAAGGAGAACCGGATGAAGTGGCACGTCAACATCGGGATGGGCGCGGAGAATTACCGCTTCCACGACCACGAGAAACTGGCGCACTACGCCAACGCCGCCACGGACATCGAGTTCAACTTCCCCTTCGGTTTCAAGGAGCTGGAAGGCATCCACAGCCGCACGAACTTCGACCTGGGCAACCACCAGAAGTTCTCCGGCAAGAAGATCGAATACTTCGACCCCGAGGAAGGCGCCGCCTACACCCCGTACGTGGTCGAAACCTCCATCGGCGTGGACCGTATGGTGCTCGCCGTGCTGTCGCACTCCCTGCACGAGGAGCAGTTGGAGAACGGCGAGACGCGCGTGGTGATGAGCATCCCCGCCCCGCTCGCCCCGGTGAAGGCCGCCGTGCTGCCGCTCGTCAAGAAGGACGGCCTGCCCGAGCTCGCCCAGGAGGTGATGGATATGCTGAAGTACGACTTCAACTGCCAGTACGAGGAGAAGGACAGCATCGGCAAGCGCTATCGCCGCCAGGATGCCATCGGCACCCCGTTCTGCATCACCGTGGACCACGAGTCCCTGAACGACCGCTGCGTGACCGTGCGCGACCGCGACACGATGTCCCAGGAGCGCGTTCCCATCGCGGAACTCCGTAGTCTGATCGACAGCAAGGTCAATCTGAACAACCTTCTCCGCAACCTGTAGCCGATGGCGCAGAGCTTCACGGACCTGGGCCGCATCGAGGCGATCCGGCAGCTGTTCGAGGGGACGCCGTACCGTCCCTTCGAAGAGCCGCTGTGGCTGGAAGCGAAGCCGCAGGAATGCATCACGACGGCCTCCGGGCTGATGCTGGAGGGCATCGATTTCGACCTGGTGTACTTTCCGCTGAAGCATCTCGGCCGAAAGGCCGTGCTGAAGGTGACGGGCGAGCTGTACGCCGTCCTGGCGCATCCCGAGAGCCTTTCCGTGCAGCTGGGCGTGTCCGCAAAGCTGGATTTCCCGCAGGTGCAGGAGCTCTGGAGCGGCCTGGTCGCGGCGGCTCAGGAACACGGATACAAGCGGGTCTGCCTTGACCTGCAGCCCTCGCGCAACGGCCTTACGGTCGCGCTGGCGGCAACCGGCCGCCACTGCGCCGCGGTCTCGGCCGCCCGGCCGGTGGCGCAGAGCAAGGATCTGGTCTGCGTGTCCGGGGCCCTGGGCGCCGCCTTCCTCGGCCTGCGGGTGCTTGAGCGCGAACGGCTCAAGTTCGAGCAGGGTTCCTCGGACCGGGAAGCGTTGGAGAAATACAGGATGCTCGTCGGGTCCTATCTGAAGCCCGAATTAGGCGCGGACGTGCCCGCGCAGCTGGAAGATGGGAAGATATCCCCGTCGTTCGGATATTTCGTTACCAGGGGCCTTGCAGACGCCTTGCTGCGCCTGCGGCGCGACAGCGGCCTGGGCGTGAAGGTCTATGCCGGCAAGATCCCTTTCGAGGGCGGCAGTTTCGAGCTGGGCCGCGAGTTGGACCTGGACCCCGTTTCTGCCGCGATGAACGGCGGCGAGGATTACAGGCTGCTGTACGTGATTCCGATCGCGCAGTACGAGCGTTTCCGCAAGGATTTCCAGGCTTTCGACATCATCGGCCACCTGGCGCTGCCCGAAGCCGGAGCAGTGCTGGTTTCGCCCGACGGCCTGGAGCATCCCATTTCTTCTCAGGGCTGGTAGGCTTGCCCCTTCAAACCCTCGCTTCGCTCGTCCCACCGCAGCGCTACGCTTGCGGTCCCCCCCGTTCATAGGCCACGGGCGGCCACGGTTTTCAGGGGCAACCTACCAGCCGCCAGGGCCACCAAATCCACCGGGACCTCCCGGACCGCCCATTCCGTTTCCTGCTCTATAGGCGGACAGCGAGACCGCGCTTCCGCCGCTGTCGCTGAAGCCCTGAACCCCAACCCCGTCGAACAGGGTAACGCCGCCGGATACGGTGACGCCGGATTTCAGGGCCGGCGTGCCCGGGACGGACACCACCAGGGTATTGCCTCCGCGACTCGGCGTCTTGAAGGCGAATACGGGATCGTTTTCGATGTAGAGAGCATACCAGGTGTCCTTGCTCCAGTTGGCGCCGTAGCAGGCCTGGGACAGGTGGGCACCGTTCTCCAGGCCGCCGATGGCGACGAGCGTTCCTCCGATGACATAGAGTTTGAAGCCGCCCTCGGTATTGGCGTCGACGGCCACTTCCGGCGTGCCGGAGCCGACGGCGTAAACCAGTCCTCCCTGGATGTAGCAGTTGCCGTTGGCGTCGATGCCGTCGTTGCCCGTGGACCAGGCGCAGACCTGACCGCCGTCGATGATCATATTGCCGCCGGAATTGATGGCGTCGTCGGTCGATGTGGCGTAAATCTCGCCTCCGGTGATGACCATATCCCCTTTGGCCTCGATGGCCTCGTGGTTCTGGGCAGACACGCGTACGGTGCCGCCGGTGATGACGAGCCGGCCGTCGAACTTGATGCCCTTGGCCGACTTGGTCGTGTCTTCCAGGCCGTTGGCGTCGGCCCCGGTGACCTCGTAATTGGTGCCCGTGACCGCGATGTCCAGCGTGCCGCCGGTAATCAGCGCGTCACCGTCGCCGCTCAGGCCCTTGCCTCCCTGGCCGCTGTTGGTGATGGCCAGGACGCCTCCGTTCATCACGAAGGTGGAATCAGCCTTGACGCCGGCCGAAGCCGACAGGTCCGTAAGGTCCGAGTCGTCCACGTTGCCGGAGACGGTAAGCGTCGTCTTCCCACCGTCGATGCGGACCGTTCCGTCCGAGGAGATGGCTTTCTTGCCCTTCTTGCTGACGGTCACGTCCAGGGTGCCGCCGTCGATGACGACGGCGTCCTTGCCCCGGATGCCGTGTCCGCCGGTCGAGTTGACATTCAGGGTCACGCCGCTGAACACGCGCACGTAGTCGTCGGAGGTGATGCCGGCCTTGCCTGTTGCGGTAACCTCCAGCGAGCCCGTGCCGCTGAAGATGAGCTGCGCTTCGCTGAAGAAGGCCGCCTTCTCATCCTCGCCCTCCGGCGTACCGGAGTATTTCTTGCCGTCTGCCAGCTTGCTGGCGCCTTCCAGCACGACGAACGTGCGTTTCTTGTTCTGGTTGTTGATGGCGGCGCCGTTGGGATTGGTCAGGTCCAGGTCCTTGAGCACCAGGGCCTGTTTCTTGTCACCATAGATCTTGAAACAGCCGTCGGAAGACTTGCCGGAAAGTTCGTACCGGACGACCTCGCCGGTGCCGGTGTTGTCCACGGTCACGTTGTTTCCGTTCACTTTCACGATACCGTTTTCGTCGCCGGTGACGGTGGCCCCGGAGGCGCCGAAGACAACGGCGATCGTGCGGGCGAACTGGGTGTTGGCAATGTTGTCGTCTTCGTTTTCCAGGACGAAGTCGTCTTCGATGGAGGTGTCCGGCGTCACCGGATCGACGGGGCTGTCCACATAGGAAGTGTTTTGCCCTATTTCGGACAGCCAGAGCGAGAAGGGATCAACTTCTTCGCAGGCTCCCAGCAGGAACAAAAGCGGGAGCAGGGAGATACAGAATCTCGGTTTCATCGTATTGCGGTTTTAGTACAGCGCCCTTAAAGGCAACAACCTTGCCAAAACTGCAAATAGAGCGGCGGAAAAAGTTATCAACAATCGGACGTCCGGCCCGCTGAAGGTCGTGTGTTTTTCTTTATATTTGTACTGCTATGTCCTTTGTCCACCTGCACGTCCACACCCAGTATTCCATCCTCGACGGGATGAGCGACATCGAGAAGCTCTTCCGCCGCGCGGAGGAGCTGGGAATGCCGGGCCTCGCCATCACCGACCACGGCAATATGTACGGCATCAAGGACTTCAGCGACGTGGCGAAGAAGCACCCCGGCGTCAAGCCGGTCCTGGGCTGCGAGATTTATGTCACGCAGCATTACGACCATCACCTGAAGGACAACGACCACAAGAAGTACTACCACCTTATCCTGCTGGCCAAGAACTACACGGGTTACCGGAACCTGATGAAGATCGTGTCCACGGGGCACATCGAGGGTATGTACTACAAGCCGCGCGTGAGCCACGAAGTCCTGGAGAAATACCACGAGGGGCTCATCTGCTGCTCCGCCTGTATGGCGGGGGAGGTCCCGCGCGGGATCCTGGCCGGCGACGCCGAGGGCGTGGACCGCGCCATCGCGTGGCACAAGCGCGTCTTTGGAGAAGATTACTATCTGGAAGTGATGCTCCACAAGACGGAGGTCCCCGGGATGTCGCTGGAACTCTACGAAAAGCAGAAGGAATATACCGCGCGCATCTTCGAGCTCGCGCAGAAGCACGGGGTGAAGGTGGTGGCCACCAACGACGTGCACTTTGTCCGCAAGGAGGACGGTCCCGCGCACGACCGCCTTATCTGCCTGACTACCAATGCGATGGTGGACGACCCGAAGCGTCTCCGCTACACGCAGCAGGAGTACCTGAAGAGCGAGGAGGAGATGGCCGCCCTGTTCCCGGACCATCCGGAGGCCCTGGCCAACACCCTCGAGGTGCTGGACAAGGTGGAGAATTACGAGATCAACCGCGGCCACGTGCTGCCGAAGTTCGATCTCCCGGCGGACTTCCTGGCCGACATAGACGCACAGCTGGCGAAGTACGCCGACATCATCGAAAACGGCAAGTACGAGGTCTCCAAGGACAAGGACGGCAACGAGGAGAAGACCTACCGGGGAGACGAATTCTGCCGCTCGGTGGCCTACCTCTGCCACCTGACCTACGAGGGTGCGCGCCGGCGATACGGGGAACAGTTGACGGAAGAACAGGCCACCCGCCTGCACTTCGAGCTGATGACCATCTCCCATATGGGATTCCCGGACTACTTCCTCATCGTCCAGGATTTCATCAACTGGGGGCGGCGCAACGGGGTTTCCGTGGGCCCCGGGCGCGGTTCGGCGGCCGGTTCCTGCGTGTCCTACTGCCTGGGAATCACGAATCTCGACCCCATCCGCTACGACCTCCTGTTCGAGCGCTTCCTGAACCCCGAGCGCATCTCGATGCCGGATATCGACGTGGACTTCGACGACGAAGGCCGCTACCGCGTGATCCAGTATGTCCAGGACCGCTACGGGGCCGACCACATCTCGCACGTCATCACCTTCGGCACGATGGCCGCCAAGCTCGCCGTCAAGGACGTGGCGCGCATCTCCAACCTGCCGCTGGCGGAGTCGAACCGCCTCACCAAGCTCATCCCGGACCGCCCGATCATCGTGCGCGAGAACGGCGAGGACAAGGAATACAAGCCCACGCTCGCCAACAGCGTCAAGTACGTCAAGGAACTGAAACACGAGTACGAAGAGGGAGATTCCCTGGTGCGCGAGGTGCTCGATTACGCCCTCCAGCTGGAGGGCTGCATACGCCAGGTGGGCATCCACGCCTGCGCGATGATCATCGGGCGGGGCAACCTCACGGATTACATCCCCATCACGATGGGCACCGACAAGGCATCGGGCCAGGAAGTGTGGGTCAGCCAGTACGAAGGCACCAAGATCGAGGACGTGGGTATGCTGAAGATGGATTTCCTGGGCCTCAAGACCCTCTCCATCATCGACCGGGCGCTCGCGATGGTGAAAAAGCGCTTCGGGAAGGATATCGACATCGAGAAGATTCCCATCGACGATCCGGCGGTCTACGACCTCTACGCCCGAGGCGACACCAAGAGCATCTTCCAGTTTGAATCCGGCGGAATGAAGGAACAGTTGATCAAGCTGCACCCCGAGCGTTTCGAGGACCTCATCGCTATGAACGCCCTCTACCGGCCGGGGCCGATGGATTACATTCCGGACTTCATTGCCGGCAAGAACGACCCGTCCAAGATCCATTACGACCTCCCGGAAATGGAGGAACTGCTGAAGGAGACCTATGGTGTGACAGTGTACCAGGAGCAGGTTATGCGCCTGTCGCAGAAGCTCGCGGGCTTCTCCAAGGGCAAGGCGGACAAGCTCCGCAAGGCGATGGGCAAGAAGCAGAAATCCGTGCTGGACTCGCTCAAGGAGTCGTTTATGAAGGGGGCGCTCGAGAACGGCCATCCGGAAGCGGTCCTGAACAAGATCTGGTCCGACTGGGAGGCCTTCGCGAAGTACGCCTTCAACAAGTCGCACGCCACCTGCTACGCCTGGGTGAGCTATCAGACCGCCTGGATCAAGGCGCATTATCCGTCGGAATTCCAGGCCTCCAACCTCACGCAGAACATCTCGAATATGGACGAGATGAAGGAGATTATGGCGGATTGCCGCAAGGCCGGCATCAAGGTGCTCAGCCCGGACGTGAACGAGTCCGACGCCCAGTTCTCCGTAAACGCGAAAGGGGACATCCGATACGGCCTGGGCGGCCTGAAGGGTTTCGGAGACAACGTGGTTACCGCCATCATCAATGAGCGCGCGGAACACGGCACCTTCACGGACCTGTTCGACTTCGTGGAGCGGATGGCCGAACTGCTGAACCGCCGCAGCGTTGAAACGCTGGTGTATTCGGGCGCGCTGGATTCCTTCGGGCTCAAGCGAACGCAGTATTTCCTGCCCTGCAAGAACGGCGAGCTGTTCATCGACGAGATTGTCAAGTACGCCGGCCTGTACCGGAACGACCAGCTGGACTCCGCCAATTCGCTGTTCGGCGAGGTGGAGGAACTGAAGCCAGTCCGGCCGGAGGCGCCGATGATGGTCGGGGAAGAGGACGTGCTCGCCCTGCTGCAGCAGGAAAAGGAATTCGTGGGAATGTACCTTTCTTCGCATCCGCTGGACCGTTACCGCTTCGAGATGGAGACCTTCACCGACTGCGCCCTTTCGGGCCTGCAGGAAAAGGTCGACGCCTGCGAAACGGCCGACAAAACCGGCAAGGCGGCCGTCGCGGGTATCGTCACGGACGTGAAGACCATCACCACCCGCACCGGAACGCCCGGCGCCCGCGTGACCGTGGAAGACTACAGCGGCACCTACGAGTTCGCCCTGTTCGGCAAGGACTACCAGACCTGGCTGCCTTATATGCAGCTGCACGCACAGATCTTCATCGAAGGCGAGATGTCGCCCCGCTATTTCCTGAAACCGGAGGAGCGTACACAAGGTAAGAAGGCGCCTTACAGCTTCAAGATCAAGAAGATAACCCTGCTCGGAAACCTCGGGGAAGATATGATCACCGGGTTCTCCATCACGCTCGACTCCGACCGCTTGTCGCCCGATTTCCGCGAGCGGCTGGTCAAATTGCTCAAGCGCAGCAAGGGCGGCACGCCGCTGTCGCTGTTCCTGCACGACAAGGCCACGGGCTACAATTTGGAATTCTACTCTAAGAAGTTTTCCGTGGGCGTGAACGAGGAGTTTATATCCGCCCTCCAGCGGCTGGGAGTCCAGTTCAGCGTCTCGCACAAATGAAAACACCCGACCTGCAAGGCCGGGCGTTTTCTTGATTCTCCGGGGCAGGCCCGGAAAGACGTTTATTTCTTCGTCGTCTTGGCTGCGGCGGCCTTGTTGCGGGCACGCATTTCAGCGTCGTACATAACCGGGGTACCGATCATAATGGAAGCGTAGGTTCCGATCAGGACGCCGAGGCAGAGGGCGACGGAAAGACCGCGGATGGATTCGCCGCCGAAGATCGCGATCGCGAGCATCGGGAGGAGGGTCGAGACCGAGGTGTTGACCGTACGCGTCAGGGTGGCGTTGAGCGCCTTGTTCACCGTGTCCTTGAAATTGTCGCTCGGGTGGAGCGCCAGGTTCTCACGGATACGGTCGAAGATCACCACGTTGTCGTTGATGGCGTAACCGATGATCGTCAGGATGGCGGCGATGAAGGTCTGGTCCACGTCCAGGTTGAACGGCAGGATGCCGCTGAACAGGGAGAAGAAGCCGATGATGATGATCGCGGTGTGAGCCAGGGAAACGACGCCGCCGAGACCCCAGTTCCAGCCCTTGAACCGGATCGCGATGTAGGCGAAGATCACGATGAGGGCGAGGATGATGGAGATGATGGCGTTGCGCTTGATGTCGTTGGCGATGGAGGCGCCCACCTTGTCGGAGGACACGATACCGTTGGGGTTCTCCAGCGTGGAGGTGAAGTCGGACAGGGTCACGGGCTCGGAGTAGAAGTCCTTCAGGGATTCGTACAGCATATTCTCGATCTCGGCGTCCACGGTGGCGGACTCGTCACGGAACTTGTAGGAGGTGGTGACCTTCATCTGGCTGTCGCCACCGAACTGCTTGACCTCGACGGAGGACTCGGGATCGGCGAGGTTGAAGGTCTTGTTCACGGCGGAACGGACCTCCTCGGCGGTGACCGGCTTGTCGAAGCGGACCACGTAGGTGCGGCCGCCGGTGAAGTCGACGCCGTAGGTGAAGCCCTTGATGAACATCGAACCGAGGGCGATCAGGATGAGGGCTCCGGAGATGATGTAGGACCACTTGCGGCCGTCCAGGAAGTTGATGTGCGTGTTCTTGAGGAAGTTCTTCGTCAGGTTGCTCTCGAACGTGATGTTCTTGCCGCGCTTGATGCGGCTTTCGAAGATCAGGCGGGTGACGAAGATGGAGGTGAACACAGAGGTGATGATACCGATGATGAGCGTGGTGGCGAAGCCCTTGATGGGACCGGAGCCGAAGAAGAACAGCACGATACCCGTGAGGAGGGTGGTCACCTGGCCGTCGATGATGGCGGAGTAGGCGTTCTTGTAACCGTCGGCCACGGCCTTGCTCAGGCCCTTGCCGGCCTTGAGTTCTTCCTTGATGCGCTCATAGATGATCACGTTGGCGTCCACGGCCATACCCAAAGTCAACACCAAACCCGCGATACCCGGCAGCGTGAGGACGGCGCCGAAGGCGGACAGGGTGCCGAAGAGCAGCACGACGTTGGAAAGCAGCGCGATGTCGGCGGCCACACCCGCTCCCCGGTAGAAGAAGAGCATATAGATGAGGACGAGGCAGAACGCGATGAGGAAGGAGATGAGACCGGCGCGGATGGACTCGGCACCCAGGGACGGACCCACGACCTGCTCCTGGACGATCGTAGCCGGAGCGGGCAGCTTACCGGACTTGAGGACGTTGGTAAGGTCGGTGGCTTCCTCGATGGAGAAGTGGCCGGTGATGGAGGAGGAACCTCCGGTAATCTCGGTCTGGACGGTCGGATAGGAGTACACGGTGCCGTCGAGCACGATGGCCACCTGGCGGCCGATGTTCTCCTTGGTCAGGCGGGCCCACACGTTGGCACCCTCGGCGTTCATTGTCATAGACACGCCCGGATAGCCGCCGCGGCGCTGGTCGTAGTCCACGTGAGCGTCGGTCACGACACCGCCGTCGAGCGGAGCCTTTCCGTCGCGGGACGTGGCCTTGATGGCGACGAGCTCATAGATGTTGTCGCTCTGCATATACTCGGTAGGCTGCACGGACCACATCGGGCGGAATTCCGCGGGGAAGATGGCGGCAATCTCCGGCATATTGAGGTACTTGTTCACCTGGGCGGTGTCGGCGGCGGCGGCGAAAGCGATGCACGCATTGCCGCGCATACCGGACGGGCTGAGGATTGCATAAAGCGGATTGGCCTTGAGGGCTGCCTCGCGGGCGGCGTTGTCGGCGTCGTTGGCCTGCATTTCGCGGGCGACGATGTCGTCTTCGGCCGGAGCGGCCTCGGCGGCGGCGCTGCCCTCGTCGGTGGCGAGGAGCTCGGCCAGGCGGCTGTTGGCCTCGTCGAGGTAGACGGACATCTCGTCATAGGTGAAGGTCGGCCAGAATTCGAGGGACGCGGTGCCCTGGAGCAGCTTACGCACACGCTCAGGCTCTTTCACGCCCGGGAGTTCCACGAGGATGCGGCCGGTGTTGCCGATCTTCTGGATGGACGGCTGGGTGACGCCGAAGCGGTCGATACGGTTGCGCAAGACGTTGAAAGAGTTGGCGACGGCGCTTTCGGCCTCCTCCTTGATCACGGAGACGACCTGCTCGTCGGTGGACTCGGGCTTGATGCGGTCGCGCATCTCATACGTTCCGAAAATCTGGGCGAGACGCGTGCCGGGGGCGACTTCCTTCATCGCCTCCGCGAACAGGGTGATGAAGTCGGACTGGGAGTTGACGCTGCGCTCCTTGGCGAGGGCGATGGCCCGCTGGAACTCCGGGGTCTGGTTGTTGCCGGAGAGGGCGCGCACGAGGTCCTCGAGCTGGACCTGCAGCATCACGTTCATACCGCCCTTGAGGTCGAGGCCGAGGTTGATTTCCTGGTTCTGGACCTGCTTGAATGTGTAACCCAAATAAACTTTCTCGCCGGAGATGGAGTCCGTATAGCGGCGGGACTCGATTTTCCGGATGGAATCGAGATAAAAAGCACGGTCCGCCTCGGCGATGGCGTTGAGGTTGGTCGCCAGGGCAATCTGTTCAGCGCGCTTCTCGGCCTTCCGGTTCTGGATGGCCGTCACCGCGGTGAAGGAAAGCTGCCAGAGGCAGGCGAGCAGGAGGCAGATCGTGACGAATCTGATAGCACCTTTGCTTTGCATAATTATGGTAAATTAAATATAATTCACAAAATAGTCCGCAAAGTTAGTATTTTTCTCAAAACAAAGAAACTTTAAGCGCGTTTTTTATATATTTGTAAACGTTTTAACCTCTTTTGTATGTGGTGGATTGTCGTTACCCTCCTCGTTTTGGGCGTCATCCTGATGCTCGTTGAGATGCTTCTGATTCCGGGCATCGGGGTCGCCGGATTCCTGAGCCTCGGCTCGCTGGGCGCGGCCTGCTGGTATGCCTTCACCGCCATCTCCACGACGGCCGGCTGGTGGACGTCCCTGGCCGCCGTGCTGCTGCTGGGCGTGATGGTCTTCTTCATCCTGCGCGCCAAGACCTGGCGCCGCTTCGAGCTCAAGACGGAGGTGACCTCCCACACGGGCGCGGAGGCGGAACTGGTGAAGGTGGGCGACCGCGGCGTCGCTTTCACGCGCCTCGCGCCGATGGGAACCGGTCGCTTCGGCGCGGTGAGCTGCGAAGTCAAGAGCCACGACAACACGATGGTGGCCGCCGGCACGCCGGTGGAGGTCGTCGCCATCGAAGAGAACAAACCCATAGTCAAACCGATAACGCAGGAATAATATGAGTGTCATCATCTGGATCATCATCGCCATCGTAGGACTCATCATCGTCCTCTGGTTCTTCCCCGTCGCCCTCTGGTTCCAGGCCCTCCTTTCCGGAGTATACGTCTCCCTCATCCAGCTCGTGCTGATGCGCTGGAGGGGCGTGAACCCGCGCACCATCGTGATGGCGCTGATCACGGGCACCAAGGCCGGCCTCACGCTGAAGGCCAACGAACTCGAAGCCCATTACCTCGCCCGGGGGAACGTGACCAAGGTGGTGATGGCGCTCATCTCCGCCAACAAGGCCAACATCCCGCTGGACTTCAAGATGGCGTCCGCCATCGACCTTGCCGGCCGCGACGTGCTCGAGGCCGTGCAGATGTCGGTGAATCCCAAGGTCATCAATACCCCGCCCGTCACCGCCGTGGCCAAGGACGGCATCCAGCTCATCGCCAAGGCGCGCGTGACCGTGCGGGCGAACATCAAGCAGCTTGTGGGCGGCGCGGGCGAGGAAACGGTCCTGGCGCGCGTGGGTGAAGGCATCGTATCCTCCATCGGCTCGTCCGACAGCCACAAGTCCGTGCTGGAGAACCCGGACAGCATCTCCAAGCTGGTGCTGGGCAAGGGCCTCGACGCCGGAACGGCCTATGAGATCCTCTCCATCGACATCGCGGACATCGACGTGGGCAAGAACATCGGCGCCGTGCTGCAGATGGATCAGGCCGATGCCGACAAGAACATCGCCCAGGCCCGCGCCGAGGAGCGCCGCGCGATGGCGGTGGCCCAGGAGCAGGAGATGAAGGCGAAGGCGCAGGAGGCACGGGCCAAGGTCATCGAGGCGGAGGCGCAGATCCCGCTGGCGATGGCCGAAGCCTTCCGCACCGGCAACCTCGGTATTATGGACTATTACCGGATGAAAAACATCCAGGCCGACACTGAGATGCGCGAGAATATCGCGAAATAGGCGCTAAGCGTAACTGTGCATTCCTCCCAGGAGGAAATTCACGCCGAAATAGGTGATCAGCACGGCCAGGAAGGCCAAGATGCAGAAAACGTGGAAGACGCGCGGCTTGCATAATGCAGGCAGCGCGTCGCCGTGTAAGGCGAACGAGTAGATCAACAGGGTCACCAGCGCCCAGGTTTCCTTGGGATCCCAGGCCCAGTAGTTCCCCCAGGAAATGTTCGCCCAGACGGCTCCCAGGAAGGTGCCGAAGGTCAGTAGGAACACGGCCGGATAAAGGATTGCCAGGCTGATGTCCCGCAGTCGGGCGGACGCCGCCGGCTTCACCAGCAGGCCCGACACCCCGAGCAGGGTCGTCAGCCCGAACAGGGCGTAGCTGACGATGATAGGAATCATATGGATGAACAGCAGGGGCGAGCGGAGCACCGGCATCAGCGGTCCCTTCGGGAACGCGCCGAACATCCAGGCGGCCAGCATCGCGATTGCGGCGATGGCCAGCACGGCCCCGAGTGCGCGGCGGCGCTTGTCGGGTTCTTTGCCCCGGCGCAGCGCATTCTCCGTCCGGGCCCAGGTGCCGTTCCGCTCGAAGAAGAACCCGATCATACTGACCAGCAGGAGCAGGTATCCCGCATACGTGACGCCCACGCCCCAGGGGTCGCGGCTCACGGCCAGGATGCTGCCCTGTCCGTCTTCGTCATAGTCCGCCTGATAGAAACGCCAGCCGCCTTTCTTGAAGATGTGGTTCATCGAGATGGTGACGGCCTGGTCCTGGCAGACCAGCTCGGAAACATAATCCGAGACGTTCCGCGTCCCGGGATTGTATTCTATACGGAACTCCTTCAGTTCCAAGGAGAAAGGAAGCACCCGTTCCTGCCCGTCGTTCCCCGTGAAACACTCCGCGGGTTCCCCCGAACGCAGATGGATTTCACCGCTCACACCCGTCAGATGTGTAATCAGCGCGCCGATGAGGATCAGCACAAAGGCCAGATGGAGCCCCAGGGTGAAAGTTTTGCGGAAGGCGCCGCGCTTCCAGAGCAGCGCGCAGCCTGCAACGGCGGTCAGCGCCCACAGCGCGAAGAAGACGGGGTGGTGGTAGATCCGGCTGAGCGCCACGTCCGTCCCATATAGGCGCTCGACAACCGTTGCGACCGCCATCATCACGATGACGGCCGCCAGAGAGCCGAAGCTCAGCCACTTGAGAGTCTTAGATTGCATCGATGAAAGCTACGACCGCCTCACGGTCCGCAGGGGAAAGATAGTAAAATTTTTCCGTTGCAGCATATGCATCGCTTTTTTTACTGTATCCGTGCCACATAATGGCCTCGATTACGTTTCGCGCACGGTCATCGTGCAGGCGGTCTTCCGCACCGGTATTGGCTTTCGAAAGGCCGCGGCCCCAGAGCGGCGTGGTGCGGCACCAAAGGCTGATGCCGGTGTCGTGCCAGGTCGAGGGCAGGATGGTGAATTCTCCCTCCGGGCGGTACACGGTGAAGAAATTCAGCGGTTCGTGCGCATTGTTCAGCCCGCCGACGGGCACCACCAGGTGGCCGATGCGGACGTTGAACTGCGGGGCGAAGCTCTTCTGGATCCAGAACTGCTCCAGTTCCACCTCGCCGCCTTTTTCGATTTCGGCTTCCCACTCTCCCGCCTCGGTGAATTCCTTCTCCACGGCAGCGCCGGTGCCCGTGTGCTCGAATTCGATCTCCGGCCGCATCCCCATTAATGATGATAGGGTTACACCGTGGTCTTGAAAACGACCAAAAACAGAGCGACCCCCCGCAACAAAACGAGGGGTCGCACCGAATCCGGGGGAAATCGGTTCCAGCCTGATCAGGCGGAGCGCCGGGCGTCCTTGATCA
Organism: Bacteroidales bacterium; assembly: GCA_017548445.1. Next base: position 14,106 of record JAFYZZ010000055.1, read on the forward strand.
GGCCCTCCACAGCGACGTTCAGCTCGCTGGACTTCAGCAGCTCGTGCACGTCGAGGTGCAGGCGGAAGCGCCAGTGGTGGTGCGGGTCGGCGGGCTGGTTCACGCGCTCGACCATCCGGTCCTTGCGGCGCAGGCCCTTGTCCAGGGCCAGCCAGTCCTGCAGCGGGAAAATGGCGAGCATCGACGGCGAGTCAAGATACTCCCACAGCATCCGGCGCACCTCCCAGGGCTCCGGATCGTGGTCGCACTGCATCCGCAGCGTCTCCATATCGTGGCTGGAGGTGGCGCATACGCTCAGATACTTCCATTCGCCTTCCTGGTCCATTCCGCGCATCCGCAGCGAGAGGATCTTCTCGTGGTCCATCACGCCGGGCACGCAGTCCGGCACCATCCCGAGGTCTTCGCCGCAGGCGAGCATTCCCGTGGCGCCCAGCAGTTCGGGCAGCTTGCGCTCGGCGTTGCGGCGCCAGAATTCGTCGTGGCGATGGTAGAAGAAGTCGTTGTACAGGGCGCCGAAGCGCTCCTGCTGCCACTGCGGCAGGTCGGCGGACGCCGGCGCGATGAGCGGCTGGTACATCCCCGGGTGGCGCGGATCGGGATGGAACAGCCCCTCGAGGGGCAGGCCTAGCGCGGAAATTTCCTCCGGCGAATAGGGCAGGGCCGGGTTGAAGTGCCCCATCATTCCGCTCGTGTACTCCTTCGGGATCTCCCAGATGCGGAAGAAACCGAGGATGTGGTCGATGCGGAACGCGTCGAAATAGCGGCTCATCTTCCGCAGGCGCGCCTTCCACCAGGCGAAGTCGTCCTTCGCCATCTCTTCCCAATTATACGTGGGGAAGCCCCAGTTCTGCCCGTCGGTGCTGAAATAGTCCGGCGGGGCGCCGGTGGAGGAATCCAGGTTGAAGAGTTCCGGGTGCCAGTAGGCCTCGGCGCTGTCGGCGCTCACGCCGATGGGCAGGTCGCCCTTGAACGACACGCCTTTCGCGCGGGCGTAGTCCACTTCCTCGCAGAACTGTCTGTCCAGATGGAACTGCATCCAGCAGTAGTACTCCGGCTCCAGCTTGTCGCGCCGGGCGCAGAACTCCGAATACTCGGGCAGCCAGGCGGCGTTTTCCTTGACGAACTTCTTGTAGGCGGCGGAAGCCATATCCTTGGCGCCGCGCGCCTCGAAGGCCTGGCGGATGTACGCCATCTTGGCCTTGAACACCTTCGGATAATCCAGTTCCGGCAAGGCGTTCAATGCGGCCTGCTGCTTCTTGAAGGCGGCGTCGGCCTTGATTCCCAGGTCCTGAAGATGGATGTAGAGCGGGTGCAGCGCGAACGTGGACACGGGGCTGTAGGGATAAGAATCGGCCCATTGTCCCTTGCGGGTGGTGTCGTTCACGGGCAGCAGCTGCAGCACGCACTGGCCCGTGGCCGCGGCCCAGTCCACCAGCGGCCGCAGGTCGCGGAACTCGCCGATACCGAAGTCGTCTGCGGTGCGCAGCGAGAAGACCGGGATGGCCGTACCGGCGCCGCGGAAGCCCGGCCGGTCGAAGATGGCGGCGTGGTGCTCGCGCGGGAACGGGCAGCCCGGAATCGGGCAGTCGATCCACGCGTCCTCGATCACGCGGGCGGCCTTGGCGCTGTGGTGCTTCCATTCGGTGCGGACGATCAGGCCGTCGCGCATCACCACATAGGTGTAATCCTTGAGCGCGGCGGCGGGACAGTCCTTGACCGTCACGCTCCAGATCGCGCCCTCACCCCACTGCATCGGGTGTTTCTTGTCCTGGAGGACCAGCGCAAGGCTCTCGCCCCACACGGTCCGGTACTCTATCTTGAATGTCGTTGTCATAGTCTTTTACAGTTTCCGGAAACTGACGGCAAAACCCCCGCCCGGGGCCATCGTGATGGAGAGGGTGTCCTCCGGACCGACGGTCCGTTTCGTAATCACATACGCCTGCGGATTGGTCTTGAAGTGGGCGTCCGGGGCGTCGGCGTACAGGGTGGCTTCGTAGAAGCCGGGCTCCAGGAAGTCCAGTTTCACGTCGAAGTGGCGTGCCTCCCCGTCCGTGACGCCGCCGCAGAACCACTGGCCCGTGCCCTTGGCCTTGCGGGCCGCGAGGATGTATTCCATCGGCTCGGCCTCCAGGTAGCGGCTCTCGCTCCAGTCCACGGCCACGTCCTTGATGAACTGGAACGCGTCCATAAAGCGGGAATAGTGCTCCGGGGTGTCTGCGGCCATCTGCAGCGGCGAGTACATCGTCAGGTACAGGCCCAGCTGGCCGCAGATGGTGGAATTTACGTACGAGTCGTTGCCGCACCAGTCCTTGAGGTTCTGCTCGAAGATGCCCGGCGTGTAGTCCATCGGACCGCCGTTCAGGCGGGTGAAGGGAAGGATGGCCGTGTGGCCCGGCGTGATGCCGCCGAAGGCCTGGTACTCCGTGCCCATCGCGGACTCGTTGCCGATCAGGTTCGGATACGTCCGGCACAGGCCGGTGGGGCGCACCGCCTCGTGCGCGTTCACCATAATATGGTGCTTCGCGGCCTCGGTGATGCAGTACAGATAGTGGTTGATCATCCACTGGCTGTAGTGGTGCAGGCCCTGCGGAAGGATGTCGCCCACGTAGCCGGACTTCACGGCGTCATAGCCGTAGCGGTTCATCAAGGAGTATGCCGCCTCCAGGTGGCGCTCGTAGTTGCGTATGCTGGAGGAAGACTCGTGGTGCATCACCAGGCGGATGCCTTTCTGGTGGGCGTAGGCGTTCAGGGCATCCAGGTCGAAGTCGGGGTAAGGAGTCTGGAAATCAAACACATAGTCCTTATTGCAATTGGCCCATTCCTCCCAACCGATGTTCCAGCCCTCCACCAGCAGGGCGTCGAAGCCGTTCTGCGCGGCGAAGTCGATATACTGCCGTACGCGGTCGTTGTTCGCGCTGTGGCGTCCGTTGGGCTTCGCGGCGGCGTAGTCGAAAGTATTCAGGTCGATGCCCACGGCGTCGGTATAAGCCCAGGAGCCCGCGCCGGCGATCATCTCCCACCACACGCCCATATACTTCACGGGATGGATCCAGCTCACGTCGTCCAGCGCGCAGGGCTCGTTGAGGTTGAGCACCAGGCGCGAGGCCAGCTGGTCCGTGGCGCTGGCGGCCACCTGCACGGTGCGCCAGGGCGTCTTCGCGGGAGCGGTCAGATTGCCCTTCCAACCCTCGGCGTCCGGGGTGAGCCAGGCGCGGAGCACGTGGCTTTTCCCGTCCACCAGCAGGTGCATACAGGGGTAATCGACGAGCGCCGCCTCGTGGATGTTCACGTACAGGCCGTCGGGCGTCTTCATCTGCAGGGAAGTCTGCACGCCGGAGGTGCTGAACGGCGTCTGGCTGCTGTTGCCGCGCATCTTGTCCTGGAAATGCTCCGCGACTTCGGACAGGAGCGTACGGTTGTACTCATACTCCTGGGTGTCGTAGTCGCCGGGAATCCACCAGGCCGTGAAGTCGTCGGCACAGGCGAACTCGGTCAGTTCCTCCTTGATGACGAAGTGAACCAGGCTGCCTCCGCCGGGGAATTCGTAGCGGAAGCCCAGGCCGTCGTCGAACAGGCGGAAGCGGATGTCCAGCAGGCGGTTGCTTTCAGGCTGACGCAAATGCACCAGCAGTTCGTTGTAATGGTTGCGGATCAGCGATTCTTCGCCCCAGACCGGCTTCCAGACATCATCGAAACTGTCCGTTTCGGTGCCCGTGAGTTCGAACCCGCGGTCGAAGGCGATGGTCGGAGCGGCGTCGCTCTTGACGATTGTGCCGTCGGCGCTGGCGGCCAGCTGTTCGGCTTTCACGCCGCCGCGCAGGGAAAAGCCCAGGCGGCCCGGCAGCAGCACGGGCGTGTCCCCGCGGTAAAGCGCGTAGCGCGGCGTGCCTTCGGGGGACAGGTAGAAGGACAGGCGGAGCTGCCCGTCGGGCGAAGCGAGTTCCGCCTTGGGGTCCGGGGTCGTCGGGGCGGAGTTGCAGGCGGCCAGCAGGGCGGCGGCCAGCAGGGGAATCAGTCTCTTGCCAAGCATAATCGGGTGTCGTTAGAGGATTTTCCAGCCCCAGGGCTCCAGGGTCACGGGGGCGCCTTCGATCTGAACTTCTGCAGGCGCTGCAGTAAGGTTGGCGTATACCGTCACGGCGTCACCCTTGGCGCTGCGGCGGAAAGCCAGCACGCCTTCGGGCACGTCGTCGATCAGGACGGCCGGGGCGCCTTTCTCCCCGGCTGCCAGGCAGGGATGCGCGTGCCGCATCGCCACCAGGTCGCGGATGAAGGCAGTATATTCATTCGCGCTCCAATCCGTAATCGGGTCTTTCTCAAAGAATTCCAGGCGCCGGGCGATGCCGACTTCCTGGCCCGTATACACGAGGGGTTGGCCCTTCGGCAGGGTGAAGCAGAGCACCTCCATCACCTTGGCGGCGTCGCCCATCCGCTCGAATTCACTGCCCGCCCAGGAGTTCTCGTCGTGGTTGGAGGTGAACATCAGGCGGAAGCCGTCGGTGCCCATCCAGGCGTCGTCCGCGGACAGATATTCCCGGACGTCCTTCGCCGTCGCCTTGCCCTGGGCCACGTCGTTGAGCAGGTGATGCAGCTTCCAGGCATAGGTGGCGTCGAACAGTTCGGCGAGCTCGGGGTTCTCGGCCTCGGCCAGCAGGTAGGCGTCCGGATAATCCCGCCGGATGCCGGGCAGGACGCCCTTCCAGAAGTTCACGGGCATCTCGGCCGCGGCGTCGCAGCGGAAGCCGTCCACGCCCTTCTCCAGCCAGAAGCGCATACACTCGTCCTGGGCGTCCCAGACCGCCGTGTTCTCGTAGTTGAGGCTGCGGGTGTCGGTCCAGTCGTACTCCCAGATGGCGTTGCCCAGCGAATCCCGCTCGTAGAAATCCGCGGGCTTGCCGGTCATCCACACGTGGTCGGGCGCCGTCTGGTTGGCCACCCAGTCCAGGATGAGCTTGAATCCCGCCTTGTGCGCGGCGTCGAGCAGGTCCTCGAAGTCCTGCATCGTGCCGAACTCGGGATTGACCTCGGTGTAGTCCGCGATGGCGTAGTAGGAGCCCAGGCTGCCCTTACGCTCCACTTCGCCGATCCGGTACATCGGCATCAGCCAGAGGATGTCCACGCCCAGGTCCTTCAGGCGGGGCAGCTGGGCCTCGACGCCCTTGAAGGTGCCTTCCGGGCTGAACTGGCGGATGTTGACCTCATACACCACGGTGTCGTAGGTCCAGGCGGGATGGATAGGTTTCCTGTGGCAGGCCGTCAGGCAGAGCGCCGCCGCGAGCAGGAGAAGGAAAAACTTTTTCATACGATTATCGGTTGAATTCCACCACGAGGGCGCTCTTGGGCGCTACCGTCTCGCCATCCTGCAGGACCGTTTCTTCGCCGGTGAGGACGTTCCGCCCCCGGACGGGGCCGGAGACGAATTCCCGGTAGTGGTTCCAGTCCAGCGCGCGCGGCTCGAAGGTGTTGTTGATGTAAACGAAGACCGCCTGGTCCGCCGTATAACGGAAGAAGGCGTAGGTGTTGTCGGTGATGTTGCGGTCGCCCTCGTTCGCGCGGGAGAGGAAGTGCAGGGTCTTGCCTTCCTGCACGGCCTTGCAGCCCTTGCGCCACTGGAAGAGGGTTCGGGTGTAGTCGTGCAGCCCGGCGGCGTCCCTGTACGCCCCCGTCGCGCCGTTGCGGCCGGCCTCCGAGAAGAGGTCGAGGGCGTCGCCTTCCCAGCCGCCCGGGAAATCGATGCGCTTGGCGCCGTCGTGGCTGGGGCAGTCCTTGCGCTCCAGGAACATCATCTCGTCGCCGTAGTACAGCTGAGGGATGCCCCGGAGGGTCGCCAGCAGGGTGATGGCCAGCTTCATCCGGTCCGGATCCTCCCGGAGCACGTCGCCGGTGCGGGCGTGGTCGTGGTTCGCGAAGAAGGTCATCATATGGGAGAGGTCCTTGTACGCGAAGTCCTGGGCGATCACGGTGTAGATGCGGGTCATACCCTCGTCCCAGCCCACGACGTCCTCGGTGAGCGCCCGCTTGATAGCGCTTTCCAGCGGGAAGTCCATAATGGACGGAAGGTTGGAGTTGAACCCGTTCACGTTGGGGTTGTCCTTCTGCCAGTAGGCCACCTGCGGGATGTTCATATCCCAGCATTCGCCCACGATGTTCATATTCGGATACTCGTCCGTCACGGCCTTGCACCACTGCGACATCGGGCCGGGCTCGTTGTAAGGGTAGGTGTCCACGCGCAGGCCGTCCAGGCCGGCGTATTCGATCCACCAGGCGGCCCACTGCTGGAAGTACTTCAGCACGAAGGGGTTGTCCAGGTTCATATCCGGCATCGACGGCACGAACCAGCCGCTCTCCTGGCGCTCCCGGTCGCGCTCCGAGGCGTTGGGGTCCATATACACGGAGAACAGGGCGTTCATCTGCATATACGGCTCGTTCACGTGGTACCAGTCGGCGAAGGGGGCCTCGTCCATCCACCAGTGGGCGGTGCCGCAGTGGTTGGTGACGATGTCCATAATCACCTTGACGCCCCGGGCGTGCGCCTCGTCCACGAACTGTTTGTAGAGGGCGTTGTCGCCGAAGCGCGGGTCGATGTGGTAATAGTCCGCGCAGGCGTAGCCGTGGTAGGACTCGCGGGGCTGGTTGTCCAGCAGCAGCGGGGTGCACCAGATGGCGGTGGCGCCCAGGTCGGCGATGTAGTCCAGATGGTCGATGATGCCCTGGAGGTCGCCGCCGTGACGGTCCACGGGGTCGTTGCGGTCCACCGCGTCCGGCGTGGCGGGCACGGTCCAGGCGCGCAGCGAGCCGTCGTCATA
>JAFYZZ010000056.1 GCA_017548445.1 Bacteroidales bacterium
GGGCGCAACAAGATTTTCAAGATCAGCCGGATGGAGGAAGTCCAGGTGCAGGAGGACGAAGCCTGGACGCGCGAGGCGGAGCACGAGCGCCTGGGGATGGACGTGTTCCGGATGGCCGGTCACGAAGAATTCCGCGTGCGGTTGCGCCTCTCGATGAAGGCCAAGAACCTCCTGACGGAGGAATATCCGCTCGCCGAGCGCGACCTGGCGCAGGATGCGTCCGGCGCGTGGATCCTCGACACCGGCATCTGCGCCGTCGCGGGTGTCGGCCGCTTCGTCAGCGGCCTGGCCGGCGAGGTCGAGATCCTGGAAGGCGAACCGCTCCGCGACTACCTGCGGGCCTATCACGAAATGTATTTATCTAAAATTTGTTGACACTGTACGAGGGAAAGGATAAAAAAGTACAGTGTAATGCAACAAAAGACAATGCGGGTAAAATCGTGGGACCCGACCACACAGAAGTTCAAGTATGATGTCGTCAAAATCGAAGGCTATCGATTCAATGATGATGACAGAATGAAGATTTGTTCTGAGTTCTTGTCGTCAGGGGTGTCAGCAACGACCATTGCGGAGAAGTACCATTTAAACAACACTGCCGTTTTGTACGGATGGTTGAAAAAGTTCTTGGAAGGGAAAAATTGTGTACCTTTGGAATCGTTCGTAAACCCTGACCCCATGAAGGAGAAAAGCATTGAAGCCCGGCTTATGGAGTTGAAGGCGGAGAACAAGCGACTTCAAGATGCGCTGGCGATGGCTGAGTTAAGGGCGAAGGCGTATGAGAAGATGATTGATGTCGCTGAACAGAATCTAAACATCTCCATACGAAAAAAAGCTGGCACCAAACAGTAAGTCTGCTTCACGAGAGTTCTCCAGAGGTCCCTCTGAAGACTCTCTGTGAACTGTTTGGTTACAGCAGACAAGCGTATTATAAGCGAGATGACCAAGAATCATTTGCAGAGAATGCAATTGAGTCTTTGATTGTGGAGAAGGCGAGATCATACCGCGCCGACAATCCGGGGCTAGGCTGTTATAAGCTATATCTTATCATAAAAGATCTCTTCGAGTCGACGGGCTGCATGCCTGGGCGCGACGCGTTCATTGAGATCCTGAGGAAGAACGGACTGATGGTAAAATTGCGGCGTAAGCGGCATTATAAGACCACAGATTCGCAGCATAACTATCGCAAGTATCCGAATCTTATCCGGGAAGTAATACCCAGCCGTCCAAATGAAATCTGGGTGGCGGACATTACATATGTGGAGACGCAAGAAGGCGTGTGCTATCTGTCACTTATTACGGATGCATATTCGCATAAAATCGTAGGGTGGGCCCTTGGGCCAACCCTCGAGACAACCTATCCTATGAGGGCGCTCCAAATGGCCCTTTCGACAATAGACTGCAAGACAGCTTGCCGTCTTATTCATCACTCTGATAGAGGTGTCCAATACTGCAGCTATGCTTACGTCGGAGAACTCGAGAACAGAGGAATCAGCATCAGTATGACTGAAAGTGGAGATCCGCTTGAGAATGCCATTGCAGAGCGTGCCAACGGTATCATCAAACGTGAATGGCTGTACAAGATGACCATTGCCACCATTGATGAGTGCGGCGTCATCCTGGAGCGCATTATAAACTTTTATAACACAGAACGCCCTCATATGAGTATCGGTTGGCAGACGCCGGCGCAGGCTCATCGCCAGAGCGGCGTTCAGAAGAAATGCTGGAAGGCAAGCTACGCTATGGGATAATATAAAAATATATATCTTTGTCTGAGCAGTCGAATCCGGCTGCTCAGACAGGTGCGCGATCATCAAGAAAAGCGACAACAAAGTCAGTGATGAACGTCAACTCTTTTAGGGTAAGTGTAAACTTGAAATAGTTGAAAGCCCTCAATCTGTCAACCTTTTTTAGAGAAGTACAAAAAATTTTCGAAAGTTTTTTCTCTTTGACAAGACCTGTCAAAACCGGGGCGTACCTTTGTATCGTCAAAACAAAGGAACAAACTAAAAGACAGGTCCTATGAGCAAGAACGAAAACATCCTCAATCTCCGCGCCGCCCTCGCGCAGCAGATTACCGACCGTACGCACAACGAAGAAGCCGCCCGCCAGATCGCAGGCGCCCTCTCTACGGATTTCATGGAGCTTTTCGGCGAGCTGGAGCTCGTCCTGGCCTAGAAGAACTTCGCCAGCAGCGCGGCGATGGCTTCCAGCCCGGCAGCGTCCCGGGCGTCGAAGGTCGCCAGCTCGCGGCTGTCGATGTCCAGCACGGCGACCACGTCCTTGCCCTTGATGACGGGCACGACGATTTCGCTGCGTGAAGCGGAACTGCAGGCGATATGCCCCGGGAATTCTTCTACGTCAGGCACGACGACGGTCTTGCCTTGCTGCCAGGCCGCGCCGCAGACGCCCCTTCCGAAAGGAATGCGCGTGCAGGCAACCGGGCCCTGGAAAGGCCCCAGGACCAGTTCTCGGCCCTGGACCAGATAGAATCCCGTCCACCAGAAACCGAAAGCCGCGTGGATGACCGCGGCGGTATTGGCCAGATTGGCGATCCGGTCGGTCTCCCCTTCCAGCAGTTCCTGCACTTGCTTCAAGAGGAGGGCATACACTTCTTTTTTCTTCATCGTTCGTCTTTTTTACAACAGCAGAGGAAGATAATGGTAAATAAGACTCCCATCCCGACGGCCGGCAGGGAGGCTTCGGCGCCGAAGATGCCGCCCGTGACCCAGTCGGAACCGGTCAGGATCGTGGAGAAGACTTTGTATCCCACCCCGTTGCCGGACACGGCGAAGCCCAGGACCGGGCCCTGGACGAAGTTCCAGGCCCAGTGGATGCCGATAGGCAGCCAGAGGTTGCCGGAGCACTTGTAGGCGACGCCGAGCAGGAGGCCGGCCTCGATGGCGATGGCGAAGGCGCTCCAGAGCGTCGCGCCCGGATTCATCAAGTGCATCGCGCCGAAGGCCAGGGCGGAAATCAACAGGGCGACCAGGGTATTCCAGCGGTCGTCGATCAGACGGAAGAACACTCCCCGGAACACGATCTCCTCAAAGACGGCGACCAGGAAGAAATATGCCAGATAAAAAACCAGTGTCGAAGCGTCGAAATGCGCTTCCGTGATGCGGAAAGAGCCCAGCAGGGCCATAATGCCGACGACGCAGCCGAAATAGACGATGCCAAGCAGGAAACCGCCGCCCAGACTCGGCAGGAGGCGTTTCATCGACAGTTCCGTAACGGGACGGCGCTCCGTCAGGTTGGTCCAGACTGCATACAGGAAAAGGCCCACCAGACCGGCGCCTGTCAGGAACAATGCTTGCTGCCACCAGGTGGAAGTCAGCGCTCCGCAGGCATACTGAGAGCCGACATAAAGCGCAAGAAAGATGGCCAACCCGAGAATCAGGCAGAGTCCCCATTTCCAAAGCGGCATCCGGGCCGCTGACGTATATTTACGCATCCGTTTCGTTTTTGTTATAGGCACACAAATATAATGTTTTTTGTGCACAATCGCTAACGGGCCAGTCTGTAGATCGCTTCCATATCCTCGCGGCCGAGCTTCTTGAAGCTGCCGACCGTGTGCGTGCCGTCGTGGCTGCATTTGCGGGCCATCTCACGGATCTCGTCGTCCGTGATGTCGCGTCCCAGCAGTTCGCGGATGCGCGTCGGCATCCCGATGGCGTGGTAGAAACGCTCGACGGACTCGATACCCTTGAGCGCCGTGCCCTCCGGATCGTTGTAGTCGTTGGGAACGTCCCAGACGTTGACGGCGAACTGCACGAAGCGCTTGATGTCTTCCTTCATCACGTAGCGTGCCCAGCCCGGCCAGACAGCCGCCAGGCCCGCGCCGTGCGTGACGTCGAACATCGCGCTCAGCTCGTGCTCCAGGTCGTGCGTGGCCCAGTCGTCCTGGACGCCGCAGCCGGTCAGGCCGTTGTGCGCGACGCTGCCGCCCCACATGATCTGGGCGCGGTTGCGGTAGTCCTCGGGATCCTTCAGGACCGCGAAGACGCATTCCTTCATCGTACGCAGCACCGCCTCGGCGAGCGCGTCGGTGAAGGTCATATCGGTATCGTGCGTGAAATAGCGCTCCATCGTGTGCATCATCATATCCGTGACGCCGGCGGCCGTCTGGTAAGGCGGCAGGGTGAAGGTGCGGCGCGGGTTCATGATGGCGAACTTGGGACGCGAGATGTCGTTGGAATAGCCGACCTTGATGTTGCCGTCCTCGTTGGTGATGACGCTCGCCTCGCTCATCTCGCTGCCGGCGGCCGGAATGGTCAGCACGCTCGCGACGGGCAGGCAGGTCGTGGCCTCGGCCTTGCCGGAATAGAAATCCCACACTTCCCCGTCGTACGGGACGCCGTAGGCGATCGCCTTGGCGGAATCGATGACGCTGCCGCCGCCGACGGCCAGCAGGAAATCGATGCCCTCCTTGCGGCAGAGGGCGATGCCCTCGTGCACCAGGGACAGGCGCGGATTGGGAACGACGCCGCCGAGCAGGACGACCTGGAGGCCGCCTTCGCGCAACAGGTTGCAGATCTTGTCCAGCAGGCCGGACTTGATGGCGCTCTTTCCACCGTAGTGGACCAGGACCTTGTGACCGCCGTATTTCTTGACGAGTTCGGCGACTTTCTCTTCGGAGTGTTCTCCGAAAACGACTTGCGTCGGGGCGTAGTAGTTAAAATCTTTCATATCCTTGTGCTAACGGGGTTTATGCTGCTGCAAATTAATAATCTTTTTTCAAATTACCTGCGAATTTTTTAAATTTGTGAACCATGAGACGCGCCCTTTTCTTCATTACCTTGTTGATTCCCACCCTCGCCTGGGGGTATATGGACTACCGCGGCCGCAACCTGGATTCGCTGGAGCAGGTGGCCGCGCGCTTCACGCCCGACCGCCTGGCGGCGGCTGCGCCTGAGGAGAAGGACGCCTATGTCCGGCTCTGCCGGGATCTCGCCTGGGCCCTCCTCAACCTGGACGGGGCCAAGACGACCTATTATGCCCGCCAGGCCATCCAGGCAGCGCGGCCGGACGATTTCGACACGGTCTATGATATGTCCATCCTGATCGGCCAGTGCTTCTGGAGCCAGGAGCGCTACGACAGCGCGCGGGTGCATTATATGCGTGCGCAGGACAGTATGCTGGCCATCGAGGCGCGGGGCGACACGCTCAACCAGGATTCCCGGAAAGCGCGCCTCTGGGGCACGCTGGGCAATTTCTATGCGATGCAGGACTCGCTGGACCAGTGTATGTACTATTACGACAAGGCGGGCGTGATCTTCGAGCGGCGGGGCTGGCTGGAGGACGGCTCGATCCTGTACCGCAATATGGGCGAGATCTACCTCGACGGCGGCGAGATGCGCAAGTCCCGCCAGGCCTACGACAAGTCGCTGGAACTGGCGCGCCGCTCCGGCGACTCGCTGATGATCGCCGGCACCCTGTCCGGCCTGGGCCGCTGGTACCACGAGAACGGCCGGACGCGCAAAGCGCTGAAATGCCTCACGGAGGCGGACGAATACTACAGCGACCACCCCCGCGAGGAATCCATCGGCCGCGCGGACACGCTGGCCGTGATGAGCGACAGCTACCGGCTGATGTCGCGCAACAACCGCCTGCTGGCCATCGGCCTGGCGGCCCTCCTGCTGCTGGGCATCGGCGCGCTCCTGGTCTATATGCGCCTGCGCAAGGCGCGTCAGGCGCTGACGGAGACGTCCGCCGTGCTCGACGAGACCATCGAGGAACTGCGCCCCGCCTCACGCGGCGACGAGATCGTGCTTACCCAGCGGGAAAAGGACATCGTCCGCCTGCTGATGGCCGGCAAGAGCAACAAACAGGTCGCCGACGAAATCTGTCTGGGCTACGAGACGGTCCTTTGGTATAGAAAACGCCTCCACGCCAAGCTCGACGTGCATTCCGCCGCCGAACTTGTCGCAGAGGTCGTCAAACGCAATCTGCTGGACTAGCGTTTGTCCGGGCGCGTCTCGCTGTCCCAGGCGCCGTAGTCCAGGTCGATGTCGATCACGGTGAAACCGGACCCGTCCGCGTCGATGCGCTGGAGCGCAAGGCCCGTCGCCGGATCGATCCACCAGCACGAATCCCCCAGTCCGTACGCGCCCTGTCCGCGGAAATCGAAGACCCAGCAGGAAATCCCGCAGAGCTTCTCCTCCCCCTGGTAGAAACGCTCCAGGAAGGACTGCGGGCGGCCCAGCTGGGTCATCCGCTGCAGGACGATGCCCCGTTCGAATGCGTCGTCGTTACCCTGATAGACCCAGCCGAAGTCCAGCAGCGGCATACAGTAGCCGTGCATCGTGGTCGAGGCCGGATCGGGCGCGTACTCCTCGAACCAGTCGCGGGCCTCTTCCTCGTTCTCCGGGGAGACGACGTTGCCGTCGCCGTAATAGAAACGATAGCTGCCGTCGCCGTCCAGGCCGCCGGAGTAGCCGAGTTCCTTGTCGTAGTCGTAGAGTTCAGCGACGTCGAGCGGCCGGTTCTCTTCTTCGTCCACGCAGAAGTAGGACGAATAGACCTCGTTCCCGATCCGCGCTACGTAGCGGAGCTTGTCGGCCTTCCCGGACGAAAAATCATAATAGACGATGCGGAAACGGTCTTCCGGGACACGCAGCTCGTAGTGCCCGCCCCATTTCGGCTTCGCGGCCGCCGCGGGCTTATGCTGGGAGAACGTGTTCTGCAGCACGTGGATGTGCATCGGGAGCGATTCTCCGCCGCGGAGCGCGATCCGGGCGGTGGCTTCTCCGGCCTTCAGGCCGTGCAGGAGGACCAGCGGGCCGACCTGCCGCAGCTCGACGCAGCCGGCGCCCGATTCCAGGGTGGCGCCCGTCATCAGCGCGCGGGCGGGGAAGAATTGGAGGGTCTGGCCCTCCGCGAGGGTGACGTCACGCTCGCCTGCGCCCGACGCCGCGAAGGCGCCGAGCACGGCAAGCAACAGAGAGAAGAGAATCTTTCTCATGGGGATTATCTCTTGATAAATTCGACGCGGCGGTTCTGGGCGCGGCCTTCTTCCGTGCCGTTGTCGGCGACCGGCTCATGGCTGCCCTTACCCACGGGGCGCAGGTTGAACGGATCCACGCCCTGCTCCTCGAGCGCCTTGACCACGGCCTCGGCACGCTGCTGGCTGAGCGGGTCGTTGATCTTGTCGGAGCCCTGGCTGTCGGTGTGGCCCTGGACCTCGAAGCGCGCGGTCGGGTTGGCCTTCATATATTCGGCGACCCGCTGGATCTCCGCCATCGATTCGGGCTTGAGCGTGGCCTTGCCGGTCTCGAAGAGGATGTTGTTCGTCACGAACTTGCCGGTCTCGGCGATGGCCTTCTCGACGGCAGCCGCCGCGGCGGACAGGTCGGTGGACTTGCGTTCATACAGGTCAACGGCACCCGCCGCAAGCACGACATTGGCAACGCCACGGTAGGCGTAGTCGCCGACGTCACCGATCACGAAGCGGCACGGGGCGGCCACGTTCGGGAAGTTCACGATGCGGACGCCATTGATATAATACTTGAACGCGCGCTTGTTGAACGAGATCGCGAAATGGTTCCAGGCCCGGTTCTGGATGATATCCTGGATGGCGTCCCAGCTGTAGCCGACGTCCACGGACCCGGCGCCGTCCGGCTTGTCGCACTCCACGTAGCCGAAGGCGTCGCCGCCATCGCGGAACGCGAATCTCACCGTACCGACCCGCGCATTGGATGCGTCAAAGAACTCCATCTGGAGTTCATGCTGCCCCAGGCCGTTGTTCTCCTCGTCGAACTCACAGTACACGTCCCATTCGAGCGTGAAAATGTCGGGCAGATACGACTTCATATCCGTCATCAGCGGCTGCAGGGTATTGCTCCCTTCCGTGAAATTCATATACTTCCTGCCGTTGATGATGGCCGTCTCGGCGGAGCCTTCGCTTTCGATGTCCCATTTGGAGGGGAATTCACCCACCTGCTCGCCGGCGAAGTCATCCTCGAAGAGGATCACGCTCCCCCGCACGAAGTCGCTCTTCACGTTCTGGGCCTGGGCGCCGGGAGCCGTTTCGGGCACGGGGGCAGGTGCAGGAGCGGCGGGCGCTTCTTTCTGCTCCTTGTTCGTTTCCTTGTTTTTGCCCTTGCCCACTTCGCCGTTCAGGACGTCGTTGACGCCCTTCTCCACCTTGTTGCCCAGGTTGTTCTCGACGGCGTTCTTGGCACGTTCCTTCAGCCGCTCCAGCATGCTCTGTGCGGAAGCGGGTGCGCTGGCGAGCGCGATGATGGTCATCAGAATGAGGATCTTTTTCATGATCGTGTGTTTTTATGGTTAAATCAGATTCATTTTAGCCGCCTTGACGACCAGCGCCACGGCGCTGGACACTTCAAATTTGCGGTGGAGACGTTTCCGGTACCACAGGATGGTTTCCGGACTCAGGTGCAGGGCCGTTGCAATGTCCTGCGTCGTCTGTCCCTGCGCAAGCTGTTGCAGGACATCCCGCTCGCGGCGGGTCAGGGAGACGGTGTCTGGCGAAACGTTCTTTTCCATAACGGTGTCGTTTTGTCTTCGGCAAACATCGATAAAAATGGGGACAAAATAACCCCATAATCTTGGGGTTTTGGGGTGGAAACGCCTGATAATCCGGCCTGAAACGCAAAAAAGACGGCGCGCAAGGCTGCGCACCGTCTCCCTTTCATTCAACCTGTCGCGGATCAGAATCCGCCGGGGAATCCCCCACCCGGGAAACCGCCCGGACCACCGGGGAATCCACCTCCCGGGAAGCCGCCCCCCATCGGGCCACCGCCCATACCGCTCTGCTGCTGCAGGCGCTGCAGTTCCTGCTCGCGCTTGCGCTGGTCCTTGCGGTAGGCCTTGAACTGGTCCTTGTCGAGGATTTCCTTGATGGCCTTGTCGTACTCCTTCTGGTCCTTCTGCATCTGCTGCATACGCTCCTGCATATCAGCCATCATGTCCTGCATCTTGCCGAAGAACTCCTGGCGCTCGGCATCGGTCATCTTGCGGAAGTCCTTCTGCTCGCCCATCGGTTCCGGACGATACTCGAGCTTGCCATCGAACTTCTTGTTCAGTTCCAGCACGGCGGCCTGCTGCTCGGCAGTCAGGTTGTACTTCTCGGTCATCTCAGCCGTCTTCTCCTCCGGATTGAGGATCTTCGGCATTTCGGGGAAACTTCCGGCACCGGCGGGTGCCTGGGGGGCTTGCGGGGCTTGAGCCGACAGGCTCGCAGCACCGGCCATCAAGCCGGCGACTGCCAAAAGTAGGAATCTCTTCATACAGAATTGAGATTACAACGCTCCGAATGTCAAAGATAGCAAAATAAACCGTATATTCGTCATCCGAAATCCTTTTTGTACCACGAAAACTACGCTGAATTATGAAAAAATCCCTGGGTCTTGCACTGTCGGCCGCCTTTATCCTCGTCGCACATCCGTCTTCTGCACAAGAATGGCCGTCAGGTTTCTCCGAGACGCAAATCAACAGGAAAGTATCCGAATTCAATTGGGCGGGGCCGGACCAGTCGACTGCCCTGGACCTCTTCCTGAGCTTCCAGAATGCCCTGGCCGAAGGCAAGATGGGGATGGTCGCTTCGGTCTCCTCGGCAAAATCCCAGATGGACCCGAATGAAGCGGACCGTCCGGTCAGCCAGAAATACAAGGACGACCTGTATGCGGAACTGATCCTCAAGCAGGTGACCTACCGGGACTCGGTGGCCGCCATCGTCACGAAGAATACGAGTGACTGGATCCTCTTCACCTACACCTGGACGGAGAACGGCAAATGGGTGAATGGCGGCCAGGGAATGGCTTTCAGCGAAAGCGAGGTCGACAGCCTGCTGATACAGTATCTGCCCGTGCAGGCCAGGAACCGGGAGCGCATCAAGCGCATCACCGCCGTCCCTGCGGACAAAAAGCCCTTCGTCGATTTCCTGCAGCAGCAGACGGATTCCCCCGAGCAGTTCCTGCTCAAGCAGCTCAAGACGCACAAACTGGTCATCAACGGAGAGTATCACAGGCGCAAGGTGAGCTGGGATATGCTGCGGCGCCTCGTCGCCGAAGCATCGTTCCCCGATGTCTGCGGCACCGTTTTCCTGGAACTGCCTTCGTGGCACCAGCCCGAAATGGATGCGTTCCTCGCCTGCCCCGAGCTCCGTCCGGAACTGATCCTGGACATCTTCCGGGACGAGCAGATTTATGGCTGGTACGACAAAGGCGAATTCGATTTCATCTGTGACATCTGGCGCATCAACCAGTCCCTCCCGGCCGGGAAACGCATTTCGTTACAGCTGGCGGACTTCCAGCTGCCCTACTCGAAGATCCTGGACCCCGACGCCTGGCAGGCCGCCCTGGCGCAGGAGGAACCGCGCAATCCCCATATGGCCGATGTCATCGAGCGCTATATAAAACGCTCCACCGACACCCGGAGCTGTCTGTTCGAGGTCGGATGCGGTCACGTTTACAAGAATGTGCGGACCAGGCTCCCGGGCACCCCGACGGCCGGAGCTTTGCTGAGACAGAGACTGGGCGAGGAAGCGATCTTTACGGTTTTCCAGCACACCTTTTCCTGGGACAACTTCGGCCGGAACAAGGCTCCCCTGCGCGGGGGCGTATTCGATGACGCTTTTGCCAGTCTGGGCAACAGGCCGGTCGGATTCGTCCTGCTGGATTCGCCTTTCGGGAAAGAGCCCTTCGACGGTCTCTATGAACTCAAATATCTCGCCGATGGCGGTCTGTATGAGGACAATTATGACGGATACCTTTTCCTGCATTCCCTGCAGGACGAGCCACAGAGCGAACCGCTCTATGCCGTCTTCGACGACGATTTCATCCGGGAAATGATGCGCAGGGCGAAAGTCTTCGGGATGGAAGACGAGACCTGGCACGGATGCAAGGCATCCGAAATGACGAAGGAAGAGGTCCTCAAAAACCTGTAGGATCCCGCAGGATCGCCTCCATTTGCGCCGCGTCGGCGAAGACGTAGCGGGGCTGGAGGTCGCGGGCGCCGCGGCCTTTCCAGTCGGCCAGGGCGAAGTCGCAGCCGGCGTCGCGGGCGCAGGCGCTGTCGTGGGCCGTGTCGCCGAAATAGACCGTTTCCTCCGGAAGGATCGGCTCCCCAAGGGCCTCGACGGCCATTTCGATGCAGCGGAGCAGCGGCTCCGGATGCGGTTTGTGGTGGACCGTGTCCTCGCTGCAGACCTTGTGGTCCAGGTACGGGACCATCTCGCGCAGATAATCATCGTAGTCGAACTCCATCCGGTTGCGGGAAGTCACCACGCCCGTCGCGATGCCGGTCTCCTTGATGCGCCGCAGGGCCTCCAGCACGCCGGGGAACGGCTTGATGTGGTGCGACAGGCTGATAAAATTCTCCTCCCAGCGCTCCAGGAACCTCTGCCCGTCCGCATAGCCGTACATCGCGCCCACCTTGCTGCTGGGGATGCCATAGGCCTTGTAGGCCTCCTCATAGGGGACCTCCTTCCCCACCAGCTCCTTGATGGTCTTGACCAGGGATTCAACCCCCGTCCGCTCCGTATCGATCAGGGTGCCGTCTATGTCGAACACCGCCAGTTTATACTTTCTATCCATTACTGCAAATTTACAAATTTCCAACGGCGGTGTCGCAAATAATAAATACATTTGTCTTATAAGCCGAAAACGATGAAAGAAGTAATCCATTTCCTGCAGGACCTCTCCGCGCACAACGACAAGATCTGGTTCGAGGCGAACAAGCAGCGCTACCTGGACGCCAAGTCCCGGATCGAGCAGTTTGCAGTCGAGCTCATTTCCGCGATCCGCGCGTTCGACGATTCCATCGGCCCCCTCGCGCCGAAGGACTGCACCTGGCGCATCTACCGCGACGTCCGCTTCAGCAAGGACAAGCGCCCGTACAAGACGCAGATGGGCGTCTATGTCGCGCCCGGCGGCAAGAAATCCAACTACAACGGCTATTATTTCCAGGTCGGGGCAAAGGATGCAGGCCATATGGTGGCCGTCGGCAACTACTTCTGCCCGCCGGAGGTCCTGAAGATCCTCCGGGAGGACATTATGCTGGGCAAGGGCGACTTCCGCCGCATCCTGTCGGAGCTCGACCCGTGCTTCTATCTGGACACTTCCGAATCGCTCAAACGCGTCCCTGCCGGCTTCCCCTCCGACGGGCCCGACGCGGAATTCTACAAGCTGAAGAACTACTGCCTGCTCTGGATCCCCGACGACAAGTTCGTCACGGGCCCGCACCTCGTGGAGCGCCTCGCGGATATCTATCGGACAGCCAAGCCTTTCCTCGACTACACCAACCGCGCGATCACCTTCTCCCGCGAAGAAAAGAAAGAATTTTTCACCAGTTTGGACTTCTGATCCCGTCAAGACGGAATTATTTGCTAACTTTGTAGCCGTAGCAACACCAAACTGATCATACCATGAGAAATTTCTCCCATTGCCTCCGGAGAGCATTTGCGGTCATCGGAGTCATAATGGCCCTCTGCGTGGCCCTCTATTTCATCAAGCGCCCCGTTGAAAATGTACGGACGACCAAGGCCGTTCCTGCCGCACAGCGCACTGACACGCTTCGCGCTGCCGTTCTCCATACATCCGACACGACCGCCCGCCGTACCCTGATCTTCTGATACATCAAGCTTTGGAACAATACAGCCTGAAAACAACCCACCTCTCCTTCCTGGAGGAAGACTGCGCCGCCCAGTTCGGCGCGGACCACTGCGACTTCCACTTCATCAACAACAAATAAACTGCGGACAAGCCGCCTGGCGCCTGGCTGGAAAATGATCGAAAAGATTACTTCCGGGGGAACCAGGGCCAGACGCGGTTGACGCGGTGGCAATAGGCTTCGTATTCGGCTCCATACAGGTCTAGGAGCCATTTTTCCTCCGTCAGTTTCATCATAACGGTCATCAGGAGCCAGAAGATAAAAGGCAAGACCAGCAGCCAAAGGTTGGCGGCGAGCAGGGAAACGCCGATGCAAATGAACATCCAGCCGGTGTAGAGCGGATTCCGGCACCAGGCGTAGATGCCGTCCGTAACCAGATGGTTGTTCTTGATTCCTTCGCCAATCCGGGAGCGGAAGAAGGCATGGCCCCAGATGAAAGCACCCAACAGGATCAGGATAATGCCCAGGACCTGCATAGGTGCTTTCAAGATGGGGACGAATCCACTGTCCAAGTATCCATTGCAAGACAATATCATTCCAAAGACAGTGAGAAGGGCGATCGCGCCCACATAATAGGGGCCGATGCCGAAAAACGGGAGATGTTCTTTCTGTTTCATAACGGTTGCAAAGGTAGGCCGTATCCTTTGCAACCGGGTTGCGTTTATTGCAGCGAAGCAGCCGGTCTTTTGAGGACCTTTTCCGCCAGGCGCATGGCCAGGATGGCGACGGGGACAGTCAGCACCAGCACGACGACCAGCACCGGGACATTGTCGATGACCGGTTTCATCAGCTGGTCGTAGCCGGCCGGCATTTCCTCGACCGCAGCCGCCCTGCGCCCGACAGGCCTCCTACAGGATTCTTTTCCCGAAAATCTCGCAGACCAGCCGCTTCTCCCCGTTTTCGGGCAGGCGGACGTTTTCCCAATGGAAGCTGTCGGCGGTGATGTCGGAGAAGATCCAGTAGGCATCCTGCTCGGCCAGGACCTTGCCGACGAGATTGTCGCCCTGTTTGGTGAAGCAGAGCCGCTTCATACAATGGTCACAGGTGTACACGACGTCGTAGTGCCCCTCGGCCTTGTTGAACATCCGGAATGAAGAGCCATATTCACCGTCAGGCTGCGGCTCTGCCTCCTTGGTCGCCCGGGACGGGAAAATGAAGATGTCCTGCACGCCGGCCCCTTCCAGGATCCGGCGGAACAGCCACTCCCCCTTGACGTGGCGCTTGCAGCCTGCGGTCGGTTCGTCGTAATAATCGCAGTCCCAGTCGCCCAGGAGTGGGGCGAACCAGTCGTATTCGTCGGGAATCTTGTCGGTTTTCTTGCTTAATAAGGCTTCTGCGAAGTTGTCCATATGCTTTCTTGTTCTAAAATCAAACGACAAGTTACGACTTTCCGCCCGAATCTGCAACCGGGTTGCAAGGAGACCGTAGTATCTTTGTACCGTCATGAAAATTTACAATCTGGGGAACAGGGTGGTCAACAATTACCTAGTCAGTCTGGACGACAGCGGGTATGTATTGATTGATACCGGGTATGCCGGGAGCTATCCGGCATTCCGCAGACGTCTGCAGAAAGCAGGCATCAGGCCCGAAGAAATCAAGTACGTCTTTCTCACACATGCCCACGACGACCACGCCGGATTCCTGAACGAGGTGCTGGCCGTCACGGCCGGCCGGGTGATTCTCCACCCCAAAGCCATCGGCGGCCTGCTGAAAGGCCAGAATTCATTTGAGGGCGGTTGCTCCAGCCGGATGGCATGGCTGTTCTGTCAGCTGCTGGCACTCTTCGGTAAAGGGGGACACAAGTATCCACCCCTAAGGAAAGATTATCTGGACCGGATGTTAACCATCGACTCCCCTGCTTTCAAGGCGCTGTCATTGTCTTTTGAGATCATCGAGACTCCGGGACATACGGCCGACCATATCTCCATGCTACTGGACGGCATCCTGTTTTGCGGAGATGCCGCCATGAACGATTTCCCCACCATCAGGCGCACGACCATCTGGATTGAAGACCTGGCACAGTACAGACAATCCTGGGAGAAGATAATCACGCTCAATCCCAACCGGATTTATCCGGCCCACGGGAGACCTTTCCCTGTACAAGACTTGAAGAAGTTCCGGTCCCACCTGGACCACGTTAGATTATTCCCGTTGGCCCACTAGCATCACAAGGTGCGCCTAGTGGTCCAAACGCTGGACCACTAGGCGCAAAATAGGCCGTTTTTGCGCTTACTCTGCAAAATTTTGGACCACTAGGCGCACTTTGCCGAGGTTTAAGGTGAAAATGGAACTGCAAGGAACATGAGGGAGATTACACCTCAAAAAAGAAAAATGCCTCTACAGACACCTGTAGAGGTATTTTGGAGGTGCGTAGCGGA
>JAFYZZ010000057.1 GCA_017548445.1 Bacteroidales bacterium
ATGCCGCGGCCGCCGCGCCAGTCCTTCTTGGACGGGCCGTCGACGGTCTTCTGGGTGGCGGTGGCAGCGTGGACCGTGGTCATCAGGCCGCGGACGACACCGAAGCTGTCGTTCAGGACCTTGGTCACAGGAGCGAGGCAGTTGGTGGTGCAGGAAGCGTTGGAGATGATGGCCTGGCCGGCGTAGGTCTTGTGGTTCACACCATAGACGAACATCGGGGTGGCGTCCTTGGACGGAGCGGAGAGGATCACCTTCTTGGCACCGGCCTTCAGGTGGGCGGAAGCAAGCTCCTCGGTGAGGAAGAAACCGGTGGATTCAACGACCACCTCGGCGCCGAGAGCGCCCCAGGTGATGTTGGCGGGATCCTTCTCGCAGAAGACCTGGATCTTCTTGCCGTCGACGAAGAGGAAGTTGCCCTCGACCTTGATGTCGTGATTGAAGATACCGTGGACGGAGTCGTACTTGAGCATATAGGCGAGATAATCCGGATCGAGCAGATCGTTGATGCCGACAACCTCGATGTCATTGGGGAAATTCTCAACCGCAGCGCGGAAGACCATACGGCCGATACGGCCGAAGCCGTTAATACCAAGTTTAATCATTTCTTTAAGACTATAAAAAGTTAATAAATCGCTTTCAAAGCTTCTAACCAAAAAAGCGTCGCAAATTTACGATTTTTTACGATGAAAATCAACCCCTTTCGAAAAAAAAGGAAATCTTTGCTATCTTTGGAAGAGAGATAAAAACGGGAAGCCTATGTACAAGACCCAGGGACTGAAAAACAGCCGGATCGAAGTGGCGGACGCCCTGCGCGGCATCGCCGTGGTCGGCATCATCCTTTACCACGCCGTGGAACATTTCAACCTCGGCACGCCGGACGGCGTGCCCCTGTCGCTGCCCTTCGACGGCACCGTGTTCAACGTGCTCACGGTCCTGCTTTCGGGCAAGATGTACGGCATCTTCGCCCTGCTGTTCGGCCTGAGTTTCTTCATTATGCGGGACAACCAGGAGCAGAAGGGCAAGGACTTCTCCCTGCGGTTCGCCTGGCGGATGGTGCTGCTGTTCGGTTTCGGCGTCCTGAACCTGGTCTTCTACGACGGCGACATCCTGACTTTCTATGCCCTGCTGGGCCTGCTGCTGATTCCCGCCGGGTATCTCTGCACGCCCGCGCTCTGGGCGCTGACCATCTTCCTGCTCATCCAGCCCGTGGAACTCTACAGCCTGATTTCCGGCTGGAAACCGGACATTTCCGCGATGGGCAGATATTATATGGAACTGGGCAGGGCGCACGCCGACGGGACGTTCTGCGAGTCCGCCGCCGCCAGCCTGCGGTACGGCTTCGCCGCCTCCGGCCTATGGTTCGTCTGGAAGGGGCGGATCACCCAGACGCTCGGGCTCTTCTACCTGGGCCTCCTCTTCGGCCGTCTCCGGCTCTTCTACGATGAGGGCAGCCACCTGAAAACCTGGCGTATCGTCCTGGCCGTTTCCACGGCGCTGGTGGCCGCGGGCGTCATATTCGGCGCCGCCGGCGGCGGGGATGTGAATTTCGGAAAACTGGACGGTCTGCTGCATCCGCTCTTCAACCTCGCCATCCTGCTGTTCATCGTGTCCGGCGTCACCCTGCTCTGGTACGCCTCGGCAGGTTTCCGGAAGAGCCTTTCGCACATCTGCTTCTTCGGGCGGATGTCGCTGACGAATTACCTGTTCTCCTCGGTGCTGGGCACCTGCATTTTCTACGGCTGGGGGCTCGGGATGTACAAGGTCCTGGGGATCACCTGGTCGCTGCTCGTCGGCATCGCCATCGTCGTCCTGCAGATCGTGCTCCTCTACCAATGGTCCAGGAAGCACCGGCGCGGCCCGCTGGAGACCCTCTGGCGCAAACTCACCTGGATCGGCGGCGAATCTTGAAAAATAATTCTTATCTTTGTTATGCTCGACAGAGCACATCGTTTAATCACTAATTACTAAAACCAATGAACATCCTCCTTACCCTGCTCTTCGGAGCCATCGCCGGCTGGCTTGCCGGTTTCTTTGTCATCAAGGACAAAGGCGGTCTTATCTGGAACATCATCATCGGTCTGCTCGGCGGTCTGGTCGGCGGCTGGCTGCTCGGTAAACTTGGCGCTAACGGGGCCTTCTGGTCCCAGTGGTATGGCCAGATTGTCTGCGCCGTCATCGGCGCCGTGGTCCTCCTGGCCGTCTGGAACCTGATCAAGAAACTGCTCAAGAAATAAGGCTCGAACCGCTATGAACCTTCTCAGATCGGTCATCGCCGCCCTGGCGATGACTATTGTCGCGTCAGCCGGGGCGCAGACCCTGAAAATGACGCATCAGGTCGTACGCATCAATGCGTATGAGTCCTACACTTCCGTCGATCTCGTGGTGGTAAAGCCGGAACTGAAACTCGACGTCCTGGATCCTGCGGCGTTCACGGTGGAGACGAACGGCATAGAAAGAACCGTCAAGATCATCTACACCTGCGACGACCGCGGCGCGTGGACCGACGGCGGCGACTATCTCGCATTCGGACTCGAACTCAGCCGGGCCCGCGGCGTCGCGCCGCTCGTCACAAGAGGTATGGGCACCTGGAGCACCGCCTATCCCGTGAAGGTGGCGCTCAAACCCGGCAAGAGCGTCAAGGCCGGCGGGAAGAAGTACACCGCCGTGGACTGCGTGACCGACCACGCGCTCCGCAACTTCATCTCCGAGTCCGACTACTTCAGCCGCGGCACCTTCACCGGCCCGGTCACCGGCCGTCCCGGCGACGTGACCCTGACCTACGGCGCCTATGAGCCGGAGGCCCTGCGCACCGACGGCAAACCCAATCCGATGATCATCTGGCTGCACGGAATGGGCGAAGGCGGCACGGACGTATCCATCGAACTGATGGGCAACGAGGTCGTCTCGCTCATCCGCCAGGACATCCAGTCGCATTTCACGACGGAAGGCGGAGAGACGGGCGCTTACGTCCTGGCCATCCAGTGCCCCACGATGTGGATGGATTCGGCATCCGGGTCGATGTCCCGCGGGGAAACCCCTTCCCTGTATGCCGACGTGCTCAAGTCCTGCATCGACGACTATGTCGCGCGTCATCCCGACGTGGACCGCAACCGGATCCTGATCGGCGGCTGCTCGAACGGCGGATTTATGACAGTGCATATGCTCCTCCGCAACCCCGGCTTCTTCGCGGCGGCTTATCCGACCTGCGAGGCCTTTGCAGACGCGAACATCTCCGATACGCAGATCCGGCAGCTCGCCGGGGAGAACATCTGGTTCGTCCAGTCCTTCGATGACACGACGGTTCCGCCCGCCGAGTACTGCATCCCGACCTACAAGCGTCTGATGGAGGCCGGGGCCAAGAACGTCTGGATCTCGATGTTCGAGAACGTGACCGGAACCGACACGCCCGGCCAGCGGCTTATGGGCCACTTCTCCTGGGTCTACGTGTTCAACGACCAGGTCACGGGCGCCCAGGAGCAGTCCACGGGCGATATGAAGCCTTCGAACGACGGCGGCGGCTCCGTGGCCCCGCAAGGCTATGCGAACCTCTTCGACTGGATGAACGCCCAGGTCCTCACCGCCCCCGAGGCGCCTCAACGGCAGGACGGTCAGCGTAGAAGATAAGCATTCCATCCTCAAAATCCAGGCAATTTGAGGACGGCAGGCAGAAAAACCGGCCTCCGTCCTCACCAGAAGGCCTTTTTGAGGACAGACGCCAACAAAAAAGACGGGCGGCAGTTTGCCGTCCGTCTTTTTGGCTCCCCTTCTAGGACTTGAACCTAGGACCCCCTGATTAACAGTCAGGTGCTCTAACCAACTGAGCTAAAGAGGACTGTTGCCCGCCACTTGCGTTTTGGGACTGCAAATATACGGCAAAATCTTGAATGCGCAAATTATTTTCATACTTTTTTGCGACTCCGGAACGGATCAGCGGACGGAGTGGTCCAGCCGGTGGGCAATCAGGCTGCGGAACAGGTCGGCGTCGTAACGCAGGTCTTCGTCGCTTATCGTCCGATCCCCTTTGATGTTTTCGGAAACAAGACGGCCTTCGGCATCATAATAATAGCGTTCCTCGTTCTTCCCGCCATCGATGGAATCACCTTGAAGAAAGACGAAGAGCAACCGGCCGCTCGCAGGTTCGTAAAGGTACTCCTCATAGAAATTCCGGGCGGCGACGTTATACTTCCGGGTGATGAAATAAGGGCGGTAATGCACCTCCCAGACGGGTTCCGCCTGGACGTCGAGGTCGAAATAGCAGTGGCAGATTTCTTCGCTGGGGCCGGAACCGGGCATATTGCGGCGGATGGTGGATACCACGTCATTGTGCAGGTTGGCATCGTCCGACTCGAATGACCGGGCGATCTTATCCTTGGCGGCCGCATAGGCGGCACGGATTTCCCTGACCGCGGCGGCCTCGTTCTGTGCCGCGGCGACTATGGTGATTCCGAGCGAAAAGCCCAGCAGGATCAACTTCAACAATCGTTTTTTCATCTTACGTTTCTTTGATGTCAAGGGCAAATATACGAATTCTCGGAAAGAATCCTTATATTTGTATGTTATGGATATAGACCTTCTGTCCCGGATGATCGCCACGCTGATCGTGGAGCACGACCAGGTGGGCCTGCCGGGTGTCGGCACCTTCGTGGCCGAGATGATGCCCGCATCGTTCACCGACCGCGGCTACACCATCCATCCCCCCTACCGCCGGCTCTCCTTCTACCCCAGCCAACTGGAAGATTCGCTGCTGATCGACCTCTACGCCACCACGAACGGTCACGACCGGGAGACATCCAAAGTCTATATCACGCAGTTCCTCGCGGAGATGAAATCCATCCTGGAGGAGCGCAAGAGCATCGTCCTGCCGGGACTGGGGCGCCTGCGCGCCACCAAGGAGAACGCCCTGTTCTTCGTGGCCGACGAGGACCTGGACATCTTCCCGGCCGGCATCGGCCTGAGGCCCGTATCCCTGAAGAGCCGCACGGTGCAGGAAGAGCCGGTGGAAATCAACGTCCCGATGCCGGCACCGCCCGAGCCGGAGCCCATCCCGCAGCCGGAACCGATTCCGGAGCCAGAGCCGGAACCGGAACCTGAGTCACAACCTGAGCCAGCTCCTGAACCAGCTCCTGAACCAGAGCCGGAACCCATCCCGGAACCGGAACCAGAACCCGAGCCGACTCCCGATCCCCCCAGGCGGACCGGTCTCAGCTGGGATCCCCTCCCCGCCGTTGCTGCCGCTCCCGAGAAAAAACCGGAGCCCAAAGCGGAGAAACTGCCGAAAGTACACCGGAGCAGGAAGCCCCGGACTCAGCGCCGCTGGTGGATCCCGGTGGCCATCGGCGCCGCAGCCCTGGCCGTCGTGGCCCTGGCCGCTTTCCTCATCCTCGCCCGGGTGACCCCGGACTTCATCAATTCCATCCTGTACACCCCCGAACAACTTCGGATCATAAACTACTGACGCCTTGCTTGAACTGATCTACCCCGTCAATCCCGCACCGCTCCTCAAGGGCGGCAAGCGGGTCCGCGCCCTGGAGATGCTGCCCGTCGTGGACGAATCCGGCAACGTCAAGGCCCAGGCATCGCGCGAATTCTGCCACGCCGGCACCAAGCCGCTGCATCCGGTGGTCCACCTGCACGTGATGAACCGCCGCGGGGAACTGTACCTGCAGCAGCGCGGGCCCCACAAGGACCTGCTGCCGCTGAAATGGGACACCGCCGTGGGCGGACACATCGCCTACGGAGAATATATCCTGGAGGCGCTCTACCGCGAGTCCTCCGAGGAACTCCGGCTGCACGATTTCTTCCCCCAGTGGCTCTGCGCGTACGTTTTCGAGTCGCAGCGCGAGCGGGAACTCGTAAGCGTCTTCGCCACGGTGGGCGAATATGAACTCCATCCGGACAGGGACGAAGTCCGTGACGGCCGTTTCTGGTCGTTCGAGGAAATCGAAGGGACCCTGGGCAAAGGCATCTTCACCCCCAACTTCGAGTCCGAATACGCCCGCATCAAAGATACCCTCCTAGCCCTGCTGTGATGAAAGAACTCCGCAAATTCATCAAGGACCAGTTGTCCGTATGGCCGCTCGCAGCGGCCAACTTCCGGGCGCTGAAATCCGTGAAGACGCGTGAACTGACCGTGGCCGGACTCCCCTGCCGGGTGCAGTTCAACCCCGAAAGGGCATTCTCCACGCACGCCGACACGAGTGCCGAGGCCATCGCCGCGCGCCCCTGCTTCCTCTGCCCGGACAACCGACCGGCGGAGCAGCGCCACATCAAGTTCGAGGGCCGCAAGGGGCGTATGTACAACGTCCAGGTGAACCCCTATCCCATCTTCCGGGACCACCTGGTGGTCGTCCGCGACCGGCACCTGCCGCAGGCCATCTGGCACCATCTGCCGGATATGCTGGACTTTACCGTGAAATACCCCGACTGGCTGGTCTTCTACAACGGCCCCGAGAGCGGTGCCTCCGCTCCGGACCATCTGCATTTCCAGGCCGTCCCGCGCCATCATCTCCCGCTGGAGGAGGCCGTGGACGCCTTCCTGGACGCCCCCGGCACACCGCTCGCCTCCGTCAAAGACGCCACCCTGTACCGCTTTTCCGGCTATGTCCGCGGCGTATTCGCCCTCAAGGCCACGACCAGCAAGTCGCTGACGAAGCTCTTCTACCGCCTGCTGGAATGCACCTCCCGCCCCTCGGGCGAGACAGAACCGCGCTTCAACCTGTTCGCCTACACGCAAGGGGCCGAATGGCGCGCCTTCGTGGTGATGCGCGCCGCCAAGCGTTCCCACCACTACGACGCCGAGGGTCCCGGCCACCTGGACATCAGCCCCGGCGCCGCCGACGTGGCGGGCGTATTCATCACCCCCACCCGCGACGACTTCGAGAAAGTGACGGCCGAGCAGTTGGAGGAAATCCTGGACGAGGTGACCGTCCCGCAGCGCGAGCAGGATATGATCGAATGGCGCCTGACGCGCACGCAGCCCACCGTGGCCGTGGGCATCCTCGCCGCCCCGGAAATCCGCTTCGAAATCATCTCGGACGGCGCCGGCCCGCAGACCGTGCGCTGGTGCGACGGCCGCATCGACTACAACGGCACGCTCTACGACGAGTTGTATTTCGACTCCATCACCCGGTCCACCCTGTTCGCCGAGCCGTCCTTCGTGCTGTACGACGTGGTGATCGGCATCGACTTCCACTGGGAACAGAAGCGCACGCTGAAGTTTGCCGGCGGCCTGAAATTCATCGTCGAAGGAGACAGGCTGCGCGCGGTGAACCTCGTGGGAATGGAGGATTACCTGCTGAGCGTCATCTCCTCCGAGATGAAGTCCAGCGCCGGTCCGGAACTGCTGAAAGCGCACGCCGTGATTTCGCGCAGCTGGCTGCTGGCCCGGATGACGGACCACTCCGCACACGACAACTTCGACGTATGCGCGGACGACCATTGTCAACGGTATCAGGGACTTACGATGGCCGTCGGCGACAAGGTCCGGTCGGTCATCGACGAAACCTGGGGGCAGGTACTCCGCTATCAGGGCGAACTCTGCGACACCCGCTATTCCAAATGCTGCGGCGGCCTGACCGAGTTGTTCAGCACCTGCTGGGAAGACATCGACTACCCCTATCTGCAGTGCGTCGAGGACCCCTGGTGCGACTGCGAGAACGACGCGGTGCTGGCCCAGGTTCTCAACGACTACGACCAGCAGACCCGCGACTTCCACGACTGGACCGTGCGCTACGCCCCGGAGGAACTCTCCGCCCTCGTGCGGGAGCGCACCGGCATAGATTTCGGGGAGATCCTGGCCCTGGAGCCCGTGGAACGGGGTCCGTCGGGTCGGATCAAGTACCTGCGCATCGTGGGCTCCAAACACACGGAGGTGATGGGGAAGGAACTGAAGATCCGCCGCGCGCTGAGTCCCTCTCACCTGAAGAGTTCCGCCTTCAGCGTGGAGCAGGACCCGGGCGGGGCGTTCGTGCTGCGCGGCCGCGGCTGGGGCCACGGCGTGGGCCTGTGCCAGATCGGCGCGGCGGTGATGGCCGACCGCGGTTACACCTATGACCAAATCCTGAAACATTACTATCCCGGTGCTGAGATCGAATAAAAACCCCTGGGTGTGGGTGCCCACCCTTTACCTGTTCGAAGGTCTGCCGTATGCCATCGTGAATACGGTGGCGCTGGCCGTCTTCAAGGACCTGGGCATCGACAATGGCACGCTCGGTCCGCTCACGACGCTGATCAGCCTGCCCTGGCTGATCAAACCGCTCTGGAGCCCCTTTATGGACATCTTCCGCTCCAAGCGCTGGTGGATCCTGCTCACGCAGATCCTGATGGCGGTGACGGTCCTGGCCACGGCCCTGTGCCTGCCGTTCTGCGGAATCACGGCGCTGATCATCCTGTTCATCATCGTCGCATTCGCCTCGGCCACGCACGACATCTCGGCCGACGGATACTATATGCTGGCGCTGGACCGCCACCGCCAATCCTCTTTCGTGGGCATCCGCAACACCTTCTACCGGGGAGGACTGGTCCTGGGGCAGGGCCTGCTGGTGATGCTGGCCGGCCTGCTGCAACAGCGGGGCGGGAACATCCCGCGCGCCTGGGCCTGGGTGCTCGGCATCTCGGCGCTCCTGATGACGCTAATCGCGCTCTATCACTTCTTCTTCCTGCCCCGCCCGGACGAAGACCGCGACCGGCGCGACGCCAAGAGCGCGGGACAGGTTTTCCAGGAGTTCGCCGCCTCGTTCAAGACCTTCTTCGCCAAACCCGCCGTGGGCTGGGCCATCGCCTTTATGCTGCTGTACCGCCTGCCCGAGGCGCTCTCGCTGAACCTGCTCTACCCCTTCTTCAAGGACGGCGCCGACGTCGGCGGACTGGGGGCGGGAACCAGTATGTACGGCCTGGTGTACGGGACCTTCGGCGTCGTGGCCCTGCTGCTCGGCGGCATCCTGGGCGGGCTATACGCCGCCAAACGCGGCCTGCGCAAGTCTTACTGGCCGATGGCCCTCGCGCTTGCCCTCCCCTGCGCGGTGTATCTGCTGATGGCCATCCTGCGCCCGGAAAACGTCTGGGTAATCGGCGGGTTCGTGGTGCTGGACCAGTTCGGATACGGGTTCGGCTTCACCGCCTACACCTTGTTTATGATGCAGTACGTGGACGGCCCGCTGAAAACCTCTCACTACGCCATCTGCACGGCCTTTATGTGGCTGTCTATGAAACTCCCCGCCCTGGTGGCGGGATACCTCCAGCAGGCGCTGGGCTACGTGGGCTTCTTCACCCTCGTGATGGTCAGCTGCCTCGGGACCTTCGCCGCCGTCCTGATCGCCCGGAACAAAATACCCTTGGAAAATGAATAAATGGATTGAATTATTGCTGCTGCCGCTGGCCCTGCTGTCCTGCAAATCCGCGCAGGCGGAACCCGCGGAGGCACCGCCCACCCGCGTCAAGCCCGGCATCGAGGTGCTGCGGGAACGGAACTTCGCCGGTCTGACAGGCAAGCGCGTGGGCCTGGTGACCAACCCCTCGGGCGTGGACAGCCAGCTCAAGTCCACCATCGACATCCTCTTCGAAGCCCCGGACGTGCAGCTCGTGGCCCTGTACGCGCCCGAGCACGGCGTTCGCGGCGACATTTACGCCGGCGGCAAGGTGGAGTCCGGCAAAGACGACCGCACCGGCCTGCCCGTGCACTCGCTGTACGGCGACACCCGCCAGCCCACGAAAGAGATGCTCAAGGGCGTGGACATTATGGTCTACGACATCCAGGACGTGGGTTCGCGCTCCTACACCTTCATCTCCACGCTGGGCCTGGTGATGCGCACCTGCGCCGAGATGGACATCCCGGTGATGGTGCTCGACCGTCCGAACCCGCTGGGCGGGCTGAAGGTCGAGGGGCCGCTCGTGCGCGACGGCTTCCACTCCTTCGTCAGCCAGTACAAGATACCCTACATCTACGGGCTCACGGTGGGCGAACTCGCCCGCCTGATCAACGACGAGGGCCTGAACCGCGGCCAGAACGGCAAGGCGGAGCCGCTGAAGTGCAAGCTCACCGTGGTGCCGATGGAAGGCTGGACGCGCGATATGCTGTTCAACGACACAGGCCTGCCCTGGATCCTTCCCTCCCCGAACATCCCCTATGCCGAAACGGCCATCTGCTATCCATCCGCCGGCCTGTGCGGCGAGATGTACAACTATCTCCACATCGGCATCGGCTACACCCTGCCTTTCGGCACCTTCGCCGAGACCTGGGTGGACGCCGACAAGCTGAAGGAGAAACTCGACAGCTACCACGTCCCCGGTGTGGCCTGGCGCACCATCCATTACCAGCCCATCTCCGGCCGCCTGGCGGGAAAACTCATCCACGGCGTACAGTATCATTATACGGATTACGAGGCCGCAACCCTCACGCTGACACAGTTCTACGTGATGCAGGCGGTATGGGAACTGTACAAAAAGAACCCCATCACGGCGAGTTCCGACAGACTTTCTATGTTCAACAAGGTTTGCGGCACTGATTTTGTCAGTAAGACGTTTGGACAGTCGATGAAAGTCTCGGACATCGCAGATTTCTGGTCCGCGGACGTCCCGGCCTTCAAAGAGTTGTCCAAAAAGTATTACATTTACTAACATCACACAATTATGAAACGCTTGACCACACTTTCCCTGATCGCCATAGCCGCAGCGGCTATGATCGCGGTCCCTCTCGACGCTCAGACCAGGGGCGGCAGCAATTCCCGCGGTGGATCGGGCGGCGGCAACTCCCGCAGCAGCGGTGGCGGCCGTCCTTCCTCTTCGATGTCAGCTCCGTCCGGCCAGATGAGAAGTTCCGGCCAGTCCGGAAATACAAAAGGACTCGGTTCCGTTGGCAGCAGCCAGCGTTCCGCGCCCAGCACCCAGCAGAGCCGTCCTTCCAGCGGCAGCAGCACCGGCGGCCAGATCAGCCGTTCCGGCAGCAACGCCCGGTCTTCCGGAAGCAGCAGCTCCAGCGGCAGCGTGAACCGCAACAGCGGCAGCACGAACCGCAGCAGCAACTCCGGCTCCGTCACGCGCCAGCAGCAGGTCAAACCTGAAAAGCAGACGCTTCCCGGAAGCGACAACCGCCAGAACGCGCAGACCCAGCCGCGCCAGAGCGCCGGCCAGCCTGCCCGTGGAGGCAGCAATGTCGACAGCCGGAGCACCACCGGCGGCGCCACGGTGCGCCAGCCGCAGAACCGCCAGGATCCCTCCCAGCCGGGAGGCAGCGTGAACCGCAACCAGCCCCAGCCGGGGATGAGCACGGATCCGGGTGCCCCGCGCACCGTCCGGAAACGTGAAGATCCCCCGCGCAACTTCGAGGGTGGCCGCGAGCCGCGCGAGATCCGGATGAACCCGGGTCCCGGCCACAATATGGAGCGTATACCGCCCCGCCACCGCGACCCGATGCCGTTCGGACGTGCCGTCCGCTTCTGGGACGGCGGTCACCACTACTTCGGCTACCGCGTCTCCTATCTGCCCACCCGCTACGTCCGCGTAGTCTATATGGGTATTCCCTACTACCTGCTTGACGGTATCTACTACCGCCACTACGGAGGATACTACTACGTCAGCCGCCCGCCTTTCGGGGTCTTCTTCGATCCGGTGCTCGACAACCTGGCTTACACCGTCTGCCGCTTCTCCTATTACTACGACGTGTACAACACGTACCGTACGATTGACGAGAACGCCAAGATCATCGCCAGCCAGAACCAGACCATCGCGGCGAACAACGCCACGATCGCAAGGCAGAACGCCGACATCGCGCTCAACACCGAGCGCGCCGCCAAGTCCTTCAAGGAGGCCGACAAACTCGGCCTGGTGCAGAGTTACGCCGACGCCGGCGTGGAGTATTTCTACGAGGACGGCGTGTTCTTCATCAAGGACAAGGACGGCAAGTACGTGACCATCGTTCCGCCGGCAGGAGCCCTCGTGCAGGAGCTTCCCGACGACTACGACACGATCACCCTCAACGGTGAAGAGTATTACAAGGTGGACGACACCGTGTACAAGCTCACCATCGTCGACGGTTCCCCGTACTTCGAGGTGCTCGGTCAGATGACCGGTTCCCTCGCGGAGAAGTACAACCAGTACAATACCCTGTAGCGTGGCTACCATAGGGATTTTCGACTCAGGGTCGGGAGGACTTTCGGTATTGAAAGAGATACGGAAGGTCCTCCCTTCCGCTCATTATATCTATTATTCCGACAACGCATACTGTCCCTACGGGGAAAAGAGCCAGGAGTTCATCCGTGACCGCGCCCGCGCGGTCACGCGCCTGCTTCTGGACAAGGGCGCGGACCTGGTGGTGGTGGCCTGCAACACGGCCACCGGCGCCGCCATCGCCACGCTGCGCGAAGAGTTCGACGTCCCCTTCGTGGGGATGGAGCCGGCCGTGAAGCCCGCCGCGCTGGGAACGCGCAGCGGCGTGGTCGGCGTGCTGGCCACGGCCGGCACGCTCAGGGCTTCCAAATATCTGAACACCAAGGGCTTGTACCAGGACGACGTACGCATTGAGGAGCACGTCGGAGAAGGCTTCGTGCAACTCGTCGAGCGGGGCGAGCTGGACGGTCCCGAGGCGGAGCGCGTCGTGCGCGCGAGCCTGCAGCCCCTGCTGGACGCCGGAGCCGACACCATCGTGCTCGGCTGCACGCACTATCCCTTCCTGCGTCCCGTCATCGAGCGCATCGCTGGACCGGACGTCCGTATCATCGACCCGGCCCCCGCCGTCGCACGACAAGTGCTCAGGATCCTGGACCATTGTCAACTGCCGGCTCCTGCCGGGGAATCTTCCACCGGCACCCTCGAACTTCTTTCTTCCGGCGACCCTTCCACCCTGCACAGACTCGCTGAAAGTCTGTAAATTATTGCTATCTTTGTAATCTATATGATTACTCAAGAGCAGATAAAAGACTTGCAGGGGCGCGTCGAGACGCTCCGCCAGTGCCTCAAGATCGAAGAGAAGCGCCGGGACGTGCAGGAAAAGGAGCGCCAGAGCCAGGCGCCCGATTTCTGGGACGACCCCAAGCAGGCGGAATCTTTCCTGAAGGCGCTCAGCGGCGTCAAGGCCTGGGTGACCGCCTTCGATGCGACTCGCAGCGCGGTGGACGACGTGGAGGTCCTGCTGGAACTGGATCCGGAAGGCGCCGAGATCGACGACGCCTACGCGCAGGCCTGCAGCCGGATCGAAGACCTCGAACTCAAGAATATGCTGGGAGCCGAAGGCGACAACCTCGGCGCCATCCTCACCATCAATTCCGGCGCCGGCGGCACCGAAGCCAACGACTGGAGCGCGATGCTGATGCGTATGTATATGCGCTGGGGCGAGCGCAACGGCTACAAGATGACCGTGACCGAACTAATCGAAGGCGACGAAACCGGCATCAAGTCCTGCACCATCCAATACGAAGGAGACTACGCCTACGGCTACCTCAAGGCCGAATCCGGCGTGCACCGCCTCGTGCGCATCTCCCCTTTCAACGCGCAGGGCAAGCGCCAGACCACCTTCAGTTCCGTGTTCGTGTATCCGCTCGTGGACGACAGCATCAACATCGAGATCAACCCTTCCGACATCGAGTGGGACACCTTCCGCTCCGGCGGCCACGGCGGCCAGAACGTCAACAAGGTGGAGACGGGCGTGCGCGTACGCCACCTTCCCACCGGCATCACGGTGGAGAACACCGAGACCCGCAGCCAGCAGGACAACCGCCAGCGCGCCCTGCTCATCCTCAAGTCCCGCCTGTACGACATCGAACTCAAGAAGCGCCAGGAGAAGCAGGCCGAACTGGAAGGCCAGAAGAAGAAAATCGAATGGGGTTCCCAGATCCGATCCTACGTCCTGCACCCCTACAAGATGGTGAAGGACCTGCGCACCGGCTGGGAAACGGCCGACACCCAGGGCGTCCTGGACGGCGACCTCAACGCCTTTATGAAAGAATTCCTAATGCACAACTAACAGCATATGACCGAGTTCAAATACGCCCCGATGTTCCAACTGGGCGAAGACACCACCGAATATTACAAGGTTCCCGGCTCCGAGCAGTATGTCTCCACGGCCTTGTTCGAAGGACACAAGATCCTGAAAATCAAGAAGGAAGGTCTGACCATCCTGGCCAACACCGCCTTCCGCGACGTCAGTTTCCTGCTGCGCCGCTCGCACAACGAGCAGGTGGCGCAGATCCTGCGCGACCCGGAAGCCTCCGAGAACGACAAATACGTGGCGCTGACCTTCCTGCGCAACGCGGAAGTGGCCGCCAAGGGCAAGCTCCCCCTGTGCCAGGACACCGGTACCGCCATCATCCACGGCGAGAAGGGGCAGCAGGTATGGACCGGCTTCTGCGACGAAGAGGCCCTGAGCCTGGGCGTCTTCAAGACCTACACCGAGGAGAACCTCCGCTACAGCCAGAACGCCCCGCTGGATATGTACCGGGAAGTGAACACCAAGTGCAACCTTCCCGCCCAGATCGACATCGAGGCCGCCGAAGGGGCCGAGTACCGCTTCCTGTGCGTGACCAAGGGCGGCGGATCCGCCAACAAGACCTACCTCTACCAGGAAACGAAGGCGCGCATCCAGAATCCCGGCACGCTGGTCCCCTTCCTCGTGCAGAAGATACGCTCGCTGGGCACGGCGGCCTGCCCGCCCTACCACATCGCCATCGTGATCGGCGGCACTTCCGCCGAGAAGAACCTGCTGACGGTCAAGCTCGCCTCCACCCATTATTATGACGGGCTGCCCACCACGGGCGACGAGACGGGCCGCGCCTTCCGCGACGTCGAACTCGAGACACAGCTACTCGAAGAGACCCGCAAGATCGGCCTGGGCGCCCAGTTCGGCGGCAAGTATATGGCGCACGACGTGCGCGTGGTACGCCTGCCGCGCCACGGCGCCAGCTGCCCCATCGGCCTGGGCGTGAGCTGTTCGGCCGACCGCAACATCAAGGCGAAGATCGACGAGAACGGCATCTGGATCGAGAAGATGGACGACAAGCCCTACGAACTGATTCCCGAGGAACTGCGCCGCGCAGGCGAGGGCGAGGCCGTCAGGATCGACCTCGACCGGCCGATGAAGGACATCCTCGCCGACCTGACCAAGTACCCGGTGAGCACGCGCCTGAGCCTGAACGGCACCATTATCGTGGGCCGCGACATCGCCCACGCCAAGATCAAGGCGCGCCTGGACGCCGGCGAACCGATGCCCCAGTACCTCAAGGACCACCCCATCTATTATGCCGGTCCCGCCAAGACCCCGGCCGGGATGGCCTGCGGCTCGATGGGCCCCACCACGGCCGGCCGTATGGACCCGTACGTGGACGAGTTCCAGGAGCACGGCGGCTCGATGATTATGCTGGCCAAGGGTAACCGCGCCCAGTGCGTCACCGACGCCTGCAAGAAACACGGAGG
Organism: Bacteroidales bacterium; assembly: GCA_017548445.1. The sequence goes on from JAFYZZ010000057.1 coordinate 15,400, forward strand.
CTTCTACCTCGGCTCCATCGGCGGCCCGGCCGCCATCCTGGCGCAGAACAACATCAAGAGCATCGAGTGCGTGGAGTATCCCGAACTCGGAATGGAAGCCATTTGGAAGATCCGCGTGGAGGACTTCCCCGCCTTCATCCTCGTGGACGACAAGGGCAACGACTTTTTCAAGCAGCTGGGGCTGTAAGACGCTATGATAGAAATCATTCAGGTAAACATCTCCGGCGAGGACAAGCCCGGGCTCACCTCGGCCCTCACCTCGATCCTGGCGCAGTATGACGCCACCATCCTGGACATCGGCCAGGAGAGCATCCACAAGTCGCTCACCCTCGGCATCCTGTTCAAGACCACGCAGGAGCAGTCGGGTTTCATTATGAAGGACCTGCTGTTCAAGGCGTCCGAGCTGGGCGTGCAGATCCGTTTCACGCCGATTTCCCGCGAGGCCTACGACTCCTGGGTGGCCCGCCAGGGCAAGAACCGCTACATCGTGACGCTGCTGGGCCGCACCGTGAACGCGCGGCAGATCGCCGACGTGACGCAGGTCATCTTCGAGCACGGGCTGAACATCGACGCCATCCGGCGCCTGACCGGCCGGCCGGCGCTCGAGGGCGTGGACGAGTCGTCCGCCAAGGCCTGCATCGAGATCTCCGTGCGCGGCTCGCTCGACCACGAAGGCCGCAAGGCGATGCAGAACGCGTTGCTGGAACTGCCCAGGAACGGGCTGGACATCTCTTTCCAGAAAGACGACATCTACCGCCGCTCCCGCCGGCTCATCTGCTTCGATATGGACTCCACCCTCGTGCACACCGAATGCATCGACGAACTGGCTGCGCGGGCCGGCGTCGGCGAGCAGGTCCGGGCGATCACGGCGCAGGCGATGCGCGGCGAGATCGATTTCACGGAGAGCTTCACGCGCCGGGTGGCCCTGCTCAAGGGCCTGGACGAGGGCGTGATGGAGGATATCGCCCGCAACCTTCCTTTCAACGAGGGCCTGGAGCGGATGATGAAGATCCTGAAGATGGTGGGTTACAAAACCGCCATCCTATCCGGCGGATTCACCTATTTCGGGAAGTATCTGCAGCAGAAGTTCGGTTTCGATTACGTGTATGCCAACGAGCTGGAGATCGTGGACGGCAAGTTGACCGGCCGCTATGTGGGCGATGTCGTGGACGGGCGCCGCAAGGCCGAGCTGCTGCGGCTGCTGTGTCAGGTGGAGGGTATCAACCTGGCCCAGGCCGTGGCCGTGGGCGACGGGGCCAACGACCTGCCTATGCTTTCGCTGGCGGGCCTGGGCATCGCCTATCACGCCAAGCCCAAGGTGCAGGCCAATGCCAAGCAGAACCTTTCTTCCATCGGCCTGGACGGCATCCTCTATTTCCTCGGACTGAAAGATTCCCAGATCGATCCCTAACGGGCCGATCTGAGAATCCGCTACGCTTATTCATTGAGGGGGCGGACCCCCTCAAACTCCCCTGCGTCGCTCCGCTCCGAGTTATTTACCGGCGGCGGATAGCGGAGCGGAAATTGGTTTTTCGGCAAACTTGTCCGAAAAATAATTTCCGGCCGCCCGTCTGGAAGACTCCGCCCGCCGGCTGTATTCGCTTTTTTTGCTATATTTGCAGTCCGCAATCGCGGGTGTGTTGTAATTGGTAGCCAAGCGGGACTTAGGATCCCGTGCCGCAAGGCGTAAGGGTTCGAGCCCCTTCACCCGCACGAAAACGGGCCTCAGAATTGAGGCCCGTTTTCCGTTATTCCTTGTAGAGTCCCTCGCGGGAGAGGAGGTGGTCCAGATTGGCGATGCCGTAGGCAGTGACCGCCTGGACCACGGCGGAATACTCCAGATATTCCGGAATCAGCTTATCGTACAGGTCGTCTTCCGTGTGCCAGATGTCGCGGTAGTTGAAATCGCGGCCGAACACGTCGCTCTCGCGGAAGGAGATGGCGGGTACCCCGTTCATCGCGAAGTACGCGTGGTCCGAACCACCTGCATTCGTCGGGCGCGCCTGAGGCTCCCCCTCCCGTCTGTTCACCGTGAAGGGGATGTCCGGGTTGTAGTCGGCGAGCGGCTCGCAGGCCTTCACGAAATCGTCGTACATCGCGGGAGGGACGGTGATGGAAGAAGCCGCCAGCGGGCCTCCGTCGCGGTTGAAGTAATTCGAGATCTTGTTCCAGGGCACCGTCTTCTGCTCCACGAAATACTTCGACCCCAGCAGGCCGTATTCCTCGGCCGTCCAGATGCAGAACATAATGGAGCGCCTGGGTTTCGCGCCCGCCGCGGCGAGCAGCCGGGCCGCCTCCATCGTCACGCACACGCCCTGGCCGTCGTCGGTGGAGCCGGTGGCGATGTCGTAGGCGTCCAGGTGACTGCCCATCAGCACGTATTCGTCAGGCTTCTGCGTGCCCTTGATGACGGCGAGGATGTTGTGGTACTTCATCGGCCCCGGGAAGAAGTGGTTGCGGATGTCGAACTCCAGCTGGAAGTCCTCGCGGTTCAGCGCCTTCTGCCGGATGAGCGCGAACTGGTGTTCGTCGAGCAGGATGTCGCAGGCGGTTGGCAGCGTATCCATCGTCAGGTCGAAGCACATCGCGCGGTTGTAGAGCACCTGCATCGGGAGCTTGGCGGGACGGATGAAGCCCAGCACGCCGGCGTCCACCATCTGGCGGTACATCGGCACCTGGATCCCTTCCTTCCCTTCGGCGAGTTGCGCGGCGCGCGTGGAGTCCGCCTTGGCGCTGGCGTCGAGCGCAAGCCCGCTGTCGGGGCCCGTCTCCACCAGCACCCAGGCGCCTTTCAGCGCCCCCTTCACGCGGTCGAACTCCCGCTGGTTCTTCGGTTCCAGCAGCACGCGCCCCTTCTGCGGGCCGCGCGTGCCGGCCGTATAGGCGGGCGTGCCGAAGTGCAGCGGCATCCCGTCTTCCGAGAGCAGGCGGCCGGACCAGGGACCCCGGTCGAAGCCCACGCCGATCACCACCGCCTCCTGCACCGTCACTTCGAGCCCCCAGGAGCGGAACTGCTCCGCCACCCAGTCCTCGGCGTGATTGAGCATATGCGTGCCCACCAGGCGGCCGCCGATGTTGCGGGCTATGTAGTCCGCATATTCCATCGTGCGGTTGTCGGTGCGGCCCAGTTCCAGGACCTTCCTGGTCACTTTGTCCTGCGCGTTCAGCGCCAGCGCCAGCAAGGATGCAGCGCAGAGGGTAAGAAATGCCTTTTTCATCGGCTAGAATCGATAGTTGAGTTTCTTGAGGTCGGAGTCGGCGGAGGAGCCGCCGAACAGGAGCTCGTATTCCCCGTGCACGGGCACCATATCCTGCGCCGACTCGCTCCACCAGGTGAAGACTTCGTCGTCGAGCGGGATGCGGACCGTGGCCGTGGCGCCGGCCGTCACCGTCACGCGGCAGAAGGCGCGAAGCGTTTTCACGGGGCCGCCGGCGTCGTCCGGTTTGCGGACGTACAGTTGCACCGTCTCGGTGCCGTTGCGCTTGCCCGCGTTCTTGAGCGTGAACTCCAGCACGCCGTCGCGGACCTTGCCCGCGCCGTAGTGGAAGTCGGTGTAGCTGAGGCCGTAACCGAACGGGAAGAGCGGCTGGCCGCGGAAGTAGCGGTATGTATGTCCTTCCATATTATAATCCTCCACGTCCGGAAGCTGGTTCACGTTCCGGTAGAAGGTGACGGGCAGTTTGCCGGACGGGTTGAAGTCGCCGTACAGGGCCTCCACGATGGCCGTGCCGCCCTCCTGGCCGGGATACCAGGCCTGCAGGATGGCGTCGCAGCTCTGCGTCTCGGGCACGAGGCCGACGGCGCAGCCGGAGAAGTTCACCAGGATGACTTTCTTGCCCGCGCGGTGCAGGGCCTGGAGCAGCTGCCGCTGGACGGCGGGCAGCTCGAGGTCGGTGCGGTCGCCGCCGGAGAATCCCGGCAGCTGCACGGGCATCTCCTCGCCCTCGAGGCGCGGCGAGATACCGCCC
>JAFYZZ010000058.1 GCA_017548445.1 Bacteroidales bacterium
AGGTAGCCGTCCTCGGTGAAGGCGTTGGCGGAAGCCTCCGGGTTCTTGAAGTAGCCGATGGTGATGTTCTCGCCCTTGGCCTGGATCTCGCCGGCGATGTGCTGGGGATCCTCGGAGTCGATGCGCACGGTGGCGCAGTCGACGGCCTTGCCGCAGGAGCCCGGGACGTACTTGGTCCAGTGCTCATAGGCGAGCAGCGGGCAGGCCTCGGTCATACCGTAGCCGACGAGGTAGGGGAACTTGATCTTCTTGAAGATGCGCTCGACCTCCGGGTTGAGGGCCGCGCCGCCCATGATGAACTCCTGGACGTTGCCGCCGAAGGCCTGCACGAGGCCGTCCTTGACCTTCTTGTAGATGATCTGGTTGAGGCCGGGGACCTTGAGGAGGAACTTCACGGCCGGCTTGTCGAGCGTGGGTTTGATCTTGGACTTGTAGATCTTCTCCATCACGAGGGGGACGGTGATGAGCAGGTACGGCTTGACGTCGGCGAACGCCTTCATCAGCGTGGCCGGGGTCGGGGCCTTGCCGAGCCAGTAGATGGCGGTGCCGTTGCAGAGCGGGTAGATGAACTCGATCACGAGGCCGTACATATGGGCCATCGGGAGCATCGAGACCATCTTGTCGCCGGCAGGCACGTGGCGCTGGCTGAAGTCGACGTTCGCGCAGAAGTTGCGGTAGGTCAGCATCACGCCCTTCGGGTCTCCGGTGGAGCCGGAGGTGTAGTTGATCGTGGAGAGGTTATCCCAGTTGTCGGTCGGGAAGGCGACGTCGTCCGGACCGTAGCCGTTGGGCCATTTGGCGGCGAACAGGCTGTCCATCTCGTTGTAGGCGGCCTCGACTTCCGGGCTGGCGGCCCAGAGGAGCTTCCAGCTGTCCACGTCCACGACGAACTTGAGCGCCGGCATTTCGGCGATGTTCATCTGGCCGAACTTGTCCTCGTTGGTGAAGAGGGCGATGCTTTCGGAGTGGTTGACCAGGAAGGTGGCGTTCTCCGCGGTGAAGTCGGCGAGGAGCGGGACGATGACGGTTTCGAAGGTATTGACCGCGAGGTAGGACATACCCCAGCGGGCGCCGTTGCGGGCCCAGAGGGCGATCTTTTCGCCTTTCTGGATGCCGACTTTCTCGAAGACGAGGTGGAATTTCTCAATCTGGGTGGCCATCTGGCCGTAGGTGAAGGACTCGCCGCCGATGCTGTTGAGGGCGGCCTTGTCCCAGTACTTTCGCGTTGCGTTCTGCAGACGCTCCAAGTAGTGCGGATATTTCTCCATATCGGTTCTTAGATTTCGAATGTTGAGAAAACAAATTTACTTGGTCTCGGGTATTTTTGCAATCCCGTGCGTGCGTATGTGGCGAATTATTACGATATTTGGGGCGAAATGCTTTAATATGTGGTGAACTATGGTCCAGAAAAAACCGATTGTCGCACTCGTTTACGATTATGACGGAACGCTCTCGCCGGGCAACATGCAGGAGTTCGGCTTCATCCAGGCCGTCGGCAAGACGGCCGACGAATTCTGGCGGATGAGCGACAGCATCGCCATCGGCCAGGATGCCTCCAACGTCCTTTCCTATATGAAACTGATGTTCGACGAGGCGAAGCGCAACGGCATCAAGCTCCGCCGCGAGGACTTCGAGCGCTTCGGCCAGAACATCCAGCTCTTCGACGGCGTGCGCGAGTGGTTCCGCCTGATCAACCGCTACGGCGAGGAGCACGGCGTGCGGATCGAGCACTACATCAATTCCTCCGGCCTCAAGGAGATCATCGAGGGCAGCCCGATTGCCCACGAATTCAAGCACATCTTCGCCGGCACGTTCATCTACGATGCCAACGGCGAGGCGGAGTGGCCGGGCATCGCCGTGGACTACACCGCCAAGACGCAGTTCCTCTTCAAGATCAGCAAGGGCATCTTCAGCGCCCGCGACAACAAGCAGGTCAACGAGTCGATGGCCGAGGACAAGAAACGCATCCCGTTCACGCATATGATCTATTTCGGCGACGGCGACACGGACGTGCCCTGTATGAAGATCGTGGGGATGTTCGGGGGCCATTCGATCGCGGTCTATGACCCGCAGAACGAGCGGAAGAAGGCCACGGCGGCGAAGCTCAAGCGCCAGGGGCGCGTGGCGTTCGCCGTGCCGGCCGTCTATACGCCCGACGGGCCCGCGTACCGCGTGGTCACGGCCATCATCGACAAGATAAAAGCCGACTGGGTACTCAGCCGGCTCTCGAAATAATTCTCTGTTCGGAAATCCTTATCCGCCCATGCTGAAACCGATGTCGTCTTGGCTATCAGCCTGACGGTCTCGTGCTGTTTTCATGGTGTGATTATGTATAATTGGGGATGATTAAGGCGAAAAATCCCTAAAACTGCTTGACGGAATCGTTTTTATTTCTAACTTAGCAAAAGTTTGAAAGAACTAAGTCGGAGGCTATTAGTTTTTATGTTGGTTTAGGTCAACCTAATCGGCACTTTTTTTAATCTTTATAACTATGAGAAAAATCTTACTGTTTTCTGTCGTGTTAATCTCCTTGTTCGTTTCATGCGAAAACAAGCCTCTTGACGATAAAGGAGTGTGTGATCAACCCGTTCTGGTTGATCGGCTTTCTTTCGATTCTCCTGAAGCATTTGAGTATGCTATGCTGGAGATGAGTGATTCTGATTTCCGTTCCTTGAGCGGTAGCTTGAAGGCAAGTCTGTTTAGCCCTGTTTCATCTTTGAATATTGAAGATGATCCTATCTTGAGTTGTGATTTTCAAGATATCCCTCAAGTGAAAGCGACGGATGTGAAATCACTTTTTGAATTAGGAGGATATGAAGATCTTGTCCCTGAGGAACGGTTGGCGAGATTGTTGAACGCTCGTGCCGAAATAGAGATTGGAGGGAGGGTTTACAAGATTTCTCCGGAAGGGACATACTTCTTTCGGAAGTCCTTTGAGTCCGGTTTCAATGATAAGTATTCGCGTTTGAAGAACTTGAAAGGGACCCGTATCGATGATATGACAGAGCTGCTGGAGACGGGTATCTTCCGGTATGATACTTTCCGGTCTGACCGTCCCGATCCCAATGAAACCATTTCTCTTACTTACCAGGCGCCGACTGCATCGGGTCCTACTTTTGGCTCTGATCCCGTTGGCCCTACTCTTGTTTCTCAGCTCCAACTTCTAAATTTTAATGCATATCCGAAGTATTGTAGCGATGCTAAGACATGGCTGGGGAACATCATTCAATCGCTTGTTGGACGCAACAAATCTTTCGATTATTCTTTTTCGAAGGATCGTCGTTTTACGGCGAAGCTTTATTACTATGATTATCTCTTCTGGACGTCGATCGGTGCTGTGACGAAGTATCAGAAAAAAGGTTTTTTGGGAATATGGGGGAAAACGGCTGCATCTGAAATCTATTTAGCGTGGAGCGATATAATCCTGGAAACAGATATTAAGGGAAATCCACTTGAGCTTCCGAAAAATGCAGGTCCGATAACGGTTGTAGATAAGATTTACAATAAGAATACTGCAAGAAATGAAAACGTGGCATATGTCTTGGGCCTGTATGTCAAGCAGGAGGATATAGAAAAGGCAATCGGAGCCGGATTAAAATCGCTTCTTTCGACCATCAGGTCTAAAACAGGTGTGGATGTCTCTGGCAAAGATAAAATCACCCTTGTCGGTCCCCAAAAATATTATACTATTATCCCCCATAGTGGCAGTGCCAAGAAAAATGTTGCCGAACTGAGCGAGAGTTTCTATTTTGATCCGTCGATTTATATTTCCAATACGCTTCTGCAATCGCCTTCTGGAAGTGGCGGGTGGCTCAAGTGGCTTGCGGAGCTTATAAAAGGTTATATTGATTTGCCCAATACGAGACTTGTCTGTGGCGCGATTCAAACGGCAGTTGAAACGCCTAATGGCGAGATTGGTGCCATGACAATTTATAAACCGAAGAAATAATGAAAAAATGCTTTATGATCTCGGCCTTTATCCTGTGCTGCGTAGCGTGCTTTGCGCAGCAGAAGGAGCGGCGAACCGTCGAGGTGGAACTTGGCGCTGGTATCCTTTATTCGTTTGACAAAGCCATTTTTGATGTAACGGATCCGGGAGCGGTGCTTTTTGCCGAGGTCAAGTATGTTTTCCCTTCGATGCCTTTGGATATTGGAGCGCAGGCCTCGTGTCAAATCTTCCGGCGGAAATCCGAATTGGATTTGATGGATTATACGTCCAGCAATATCCTTTTGATCGCGGACTATTCGTTTTATCAGACTCCATCTGCGCGTGCCTATTTGGGACTCGGAGCCGGTGTGGGTTTCTTTGAAGAAGACCGTTTCCTCGAACGGGATGCGCCAGGATCCTTTTATTCGAGGCAGGGGGCTGCTCCTTTCTGTGCTATGCCGCGAATTGGTATCCAGTTTTTCAGGCATTTGGATCTGTCTCTCTCGTATCTAATCGAGGACAGAGCCAACCAAAACCTTAGTTTCCGTATTGGTTACGTCTTTTAGGAAACAAGATTTAGAGGCCTCGCAGCGGTTGCGAGGCCTCTTTCGTTATTCCAAAAATATAAAATAATCGATATCTTTGCTGGCGTCGTTGCAAGACGAGGACAAAATGCAAATCAAGATGAATATGAAACGCTTTTTTCTGCTTTCCGTGCTGCTTGTGCTGGCTGTGGCCTGCTCTCGCGAACTGACGTACAAGACCTGCAGCCTGGAAGACAGCGTCCAGCTCGCCGGAATCGACGCGGGCTGCGAGGTTTCCTGCACGTTCGACTATGTGACGGGCGGCGTGAGCGATGCCGTGAAGGAAAAGATCAACGGCGCCATCATCGCCAACCACATCCTCTTCGAAGAGGCGGACGGCCGGACGGACGTTCCGGCCGCCTGCAAGCAGTGGGTCGAGGAGCAGCTGGGCGAATTCAGCGTGGACGAAGGCTATGACGAGGAGAACGCGTGGATGTTCCATTTCGAGTTCACGCGCGAAGGCCGCTTCACGACGGCCTGCAAGTCCCGCCACCTGCAGACCTACAGCGCCACCTATTCGGACTACACCGGCGGCGCCCACGGGATGTACGGCATCATCAACAACGTCTTCGACCTGACCACCGGCGAGCTCGTGACCGAGCAGGACCTCTTCGCCGCCGGCTACAAGGAAGGCGTCGCGGACCTGCTGAAGCAGTCGCTCTCGGCCTATCTCGCCGAGAACGAGGCGGAGGAGGACATGGTCTTCGGCCAGCCGGAGCCCTACGACAACTTCGCCGTATCGGAAGAAGGCATTACCTGGACCTACAACCCCTACGAGATCGCCCCCTACGCGATGGGCGCGATCGAGCTCACGGTCTCCTGGTCCGACCTGAAACCCTATCTGAAGTAGTCCTTCCCGGATACGGATCGGGAGCACAAAAAAAAGACTTGCAAATCATTGCAAGTCTTTTTGTGTGCTCCCTTAGGGGCTCGAACCCTAGACACCCTGATTAAGAGTCAGGTGCTCTACCAACTGAGCTAAGGAAGCAATATTTTCAAACGAAAGCTCGTTTCACTTTTGTGACCCGTTCGGGGCTCGAACCCGAGACCCCAACATTAAAAGTGTTGTGCTCTACCAACTGAGCTAACGAGTCCTCCGTTTTGGGATTGCAAAGGTATCTCTTTCTTCTGAATTCTCCAAATTTATTTCAACTTTTTTCCAGTTATTTTCTCAATTGCCTCAAAACTGCCCAGGTCGCTCCACATCCAGTGCCCCGGAATCATATGGACGTCGTCGGATTTCTCCATCACGGCGTAGTCGATCGAGATCTTCTCGCAGGTCGGGAAAAGGCGCGCCAGCTCAGCCGGTTCGGCCGGGGTGAAGAGGGAAGGGGCGAGCTCGTCCATCACGCCGCAGATCTGCGGGGCGTAGCGGCGGAGCTCCGCCTCGATGGTCGCGACGTTCCAGACGAAGATGCCGGCGTTCCAGAAGTAGCCGCCTTCGTCCAGGTAGGCCTGGGCGACCTCCAGCGAGGGCTTCTCCTTGAAGGAGGCGACCTTCACGACGCCCTCCGTGGCGCCCGGCGCGTGGATGTAGCCGTAGCCGGTGTGCGGATAGGTCGGGTTGATGCCCACGCACACGATGGCGGGGCGCGTCGCCGTGAAGTCGAGCGCGGTGCGCATCGTGGCGGCGAAGGCGTCGCAGTCGGGGACATAGGCGTCCGCCGGCGTCACGACGATGTTGGCCTGCGGATCCTTGCGGCGGATCTTCCAGCAGGCGTAGGCGATGCAGGGTGCCGTGTTGCGCGCCTCCGGCTCGGCGAGGATGTGGTCTTCGGGGATGCCGGGCAGCTGCTCGCGGATGAAATGGATATAGTTGGCGGAGGTGACCACCCAGAACTGCGCATCGGCGTCCGTGCGCAGGAAACGGTCATACGTCAGTTGGATCAGGGTCTTGCCGCAGTCGAGCAGGTCCAGGAACTGCTTGGGATGCTCGGGGGTGCTGATAGGATACAGCCGGCTGCCAACACCTCCGGCCATAATGACGACGTGGTTGTGTGTCATAGTGTTATAATAGTTCGGAAAGCTGCTTGTAGAATTGCTTGCTGACCGGGATTGAAGGGACTTCTGGGTGCAGGAGCTCCGCCGTGATCATCCCTTCTTTATTTCTGCTCAGGAGCTTGACGTATTTGGGATTGACGAAATAGGAACGGTGGCAGCGCACGAGACCGTGCTGGGCGACCGTGTTCTCCACGCTCTTCATCGAGGCGCGCAGCATGAATTCCTTGACCCGGTCCGTGTCCATATAGCGGATGATGACGTAGTTGGCGTCCGCCTGGATGCTGATGACGGCGGCGGGATCGATCGTGAGCTTGAGACGCTTGTGCTCGTCGTAGAACTTGACGAGGGTCTCGACGGGCTCGGCCTTGAGGTCGGCGTTCTTGTTGAGGATGATCTGCACCAGGATCAGGAACAGGTAGGGATAGGCCAGGATCAGGTAGGAAAACTTGAAGCAGCGGGACAGGACGATGAAATAGGAGTATGCACCATTATAGAACAGCGCCGTGTACAGGGCCATGAAGAAGGAGTACACGAACACCTCGCCGAAGCACCAGATGGCGTAGTGCCACCAGCGGAAGGGGATGTGTTTGTAGAGGGCGCTGAAGACGAGCCGGGTCAGGGCGAGGAGCCCCAGCAGGATGGTGGCGAGCATCACGAAGTGGAATCCGAACGACATTCCGCCGACCTGATAGTATTCCTGCATGCCGAAGGGGTTGTAGAGAAAGCAGAAACCGACGAAAAAAGCCGGAATCAGCACCACATAAAGGAGTTGCTCCTTGTAGGTCTTGCCGATACGCAGTCGAGTGTTCATAACGCGATCCTTTCGTTTTAAACCTTTCCGTGGGACGGGGACGAAATCCCCAAATCCTGTTTTTCATCCCAAAGTTAGGTCCTTTTTTCCGCAAAACAAGGTTTTCGTCACTTTTTTTGCCCGCCGGTTTCTTTTGCTTGTCGGCCCGGCGGGCAACTTTTATCTTTGCCCGGTTTCTTTCGTCCGGAACTCCCCTTGCTGCGGGGGAGTTTCGCCCCTGTGCGGGCGGTTTCACCCACCCGCGTCCGAATTTGACCACAAAACACCCTGGAAAGGAAGTCGTTGCCGATTTTTGGGATAAATTCGCAGCCGGTTTTCGGGACCGTATTTATCTAAAACCTAAAAAGAAGAAAAATTTTTATGATCAAGATCGACAATTTCATCAATCTCTTCGAAGGCGCTGTCCGTGAGAACTGGGAGCGTCCTGCGTTGAGTGACTTCCGGAAGTCCACGATCACCTATCGCGAACTCGCGGAAAAGATCGAGACCCTTGACCTGATTTGGAAACAAGCAGGCATCAAGCCCGGCGACAAGATCGCCATCAACTGCAAGAGCAGCGCAATGGGAGTCACCGTCTTCATGGCGGCCGTCAGCAAGGGCTACGTTGCCGTGCACCTCTATAATGCTTTCACCCCTGCGGACACGCAGCGACTGGTCAACCATTCCGACAGCAAGATCCTCTACACCGAGAAGCGGACCTTCGATGCGATGGATTTCGAGCAGATGCCTGAAATCCTCTGCGTCATCGACGCCGCCAGCGGCGAGGTCCTCGCGAGCCGCGCCGGCGTCGGCGAGCTGTACGCCAACGGCGCCCGGCTGCTCGCCGAGCGCTATCCCGCCGGGATGCAGCCGGCCGACTTCCAGGTGATCAAGCCCGGCTTCGACGACGTCTGCGCCATCCTCTACACCTCCGGTTCCACCGGCAACCCGAAGGGCGTGATGCTGACCTACCGCAACTACACGGCCAACGTCCAGGCCATCCGCCCGGGCTTCCCGTTCTACAAGGGCGAGGACTACCTCAGCCTCCTGCCGCACGCCCACAGTTTCGGCCTGACCTGCGACGTCGTCATCCCGATGACGATGGGTATGCACGTCACCGTGCTCGGCGTCCCGCCGATCCCGATGAACGTCCACGAGGCGTTGAAGGAAGTCAAGCCGCGCATCTTCTTCGGCGTTCCCCTCATCTTCGTCAAGTTCGCCGAATACATCCTCGGCAGCGACATCCACAGCCCGGAGGGCAAGGCGAAGCTCGAGGACTACGAGCACAACGCGGACTACTGCAAGATGCTGCACGACAAGCTGATGGATGCGATGGGCGGCCGCGTCGAGGTGTTCTGCACCGGCGGCTCCGCCATCCCGGCCGAAGTCGAGTCCCTGCTGGTCTATAAGCTCAAGGTCCCGTTCATGACGGGTTACGGCCTGACCGAGCTCGGCCCCATCGCCTCCTACGGCAAGGTGGGCAAATATATCCCCAAGTCCTGCGGCGAGTGGCTGCCCGAGGTGCTGGAGTACCGCATCGATTCTCCGGACCAGCGGAACATCGCCGGCGAGCTCTCCGTCAAGGGCGAGGTCGTCTTCAAGGGCTACTACAAGAACCCTGAGGCCACCGCGGCCGTGCTCAGCGAGGACGGCTGGTTCCGTACCGGCGACATCGGCACCATCGACGCGAACGGCAATATCTTCCTGCTGGGCCGTTGCAAGAATATGATCCTCGCGGAGAACGGACAGAACGTCTATCCCGAGGAGATCGAGGTCATCCTCAACGACCTGCCCTACGTGGCCGAGTCCATCGTCCTGCAGCGCGAGCACCGCATCGCGGCGCTCATCGTCCCCAACCTGGACGCCCTCGACAAGGCCGGCATCGGCGCCGACGGCCTCGATGCCATCATGAAACAGAATATCGTATGCCTCAACGGCAAACTGCCCGCCTATTCGGCCGTCAACGACTATGAGCTCCGCTTCGAGCCGTTCTCCAAGACCCCGAAGGGCAGCATCCGCCGCTTTATGTATAAATAATGGAAGAAAGAAGAGTAGTTATTACCGGAACCGGCGTCATCTCGCCGGTCGGAAATGGCACTGAAGCGTTCTGGTCCGCCCTCAAGGCGGGCCGGTGCGGGATCAGCGCCTATCCTGAAGCCAAGGAGTGGAACCTGCCGGTCCACGTCGCCGGCGCGGTCCGCGATTTCGATCCGACCGCCTACGGCATTTCCCTCAAAGAGACCAAGCGTAACGACCGTTTCTGCCTGCTCGCGCAGGCCGCGGCCGAACAGGCGATGCAGGAGAGCGGCCTCCAGGCCGGCACCAACATCGCGCCGGAGCGGCTCGGTATCTATATCGGTACCGGCATCGGCGGTATGACGACCTTCGCCGAGCAGACGAAAGTGATGCTCGAGGAAGGCGCCGACCGCATCTCCCCGCTGTTCATCCCGAAAATGATCGGCAACATCGCCGCCGGCAACATCGCCATCCGCTACGGCGCCCAGGGCGCCAACCTGACGGCGGTGGCCGCGTGCGCATCGAGTACGCAGTCCGTCGGCGAGGCGTTCCGCGCCGTCAAGTACGGCTTCGCCGACGCCATCCTGACGGGCGGCACCGAGGCCGTCCTCCATCCGCTCGCCTTCGGCGGCTTCGTCAGCGCGCACGCCCTGACGCTCGCCGAGGACCCGCTCCGCGCTTCGCTGCCGTTCAGCCTCGACCGCGCGGGCTTCGTGATGGCGGAAGGCGCCGCGATGCTCGTCCTCGAGGAATACGACCACGCGGTCTCGCGCGGCGCCACTATCGTCGCCGAGGTGACGGGCTACGGCAACTATTGCGACGCCCACCACGCCACGGCCCCGCGCCCGGACGGCCTGCCCGCTTCGTGGGCCATCCGCGACGCCCTGGCCCAGTCCGGCTACCGCGAAGGCGAAGACCTCTATATCAATGCCCACGGCACGGGTACGCACCTCAACGACAAGACCGAGACGGCGGCCATCAAGCTCGCCCTCGGCGAGACCGACGCCCGCCGCGCCAGCATCAGCTCCACCAAGTCGATGACCGGCCATATGATCGGCGCCGCCGGTGCGGTGGAGATCCTCGCCTCGGCCCTGGCCCTGCGCGACGGCATCATCCCGCCGACCATCGGCCTCGTCAACCCGGATCCCGAGTGCGACCTGGACTACACGCCGCTCAAGGCGGTGGAGCGTCCGGTCCGCGTGGCGGTGTCCAACTCCCTGGGTTTCGGCGGCCACGACGCCTCCGTCGCCCTGCGCAAATTCGAATAAAACCCAAACCTACTTATCATGAATCGAGAAGAGATCAAACAATTGCTCCCGCACCGCGAGCCGATGCTGCTGGTGGACTGGACGGAAGGGAATTCCGAAGGCATCCGGGCGACCTATCACGTGACGGGCGAAGAGTTCTTCGTCCAGGGCCATTTCCCGGGTTTCCCGGTGGTGCCCGGCGTCATCCTCTGTGAGATCATGGCGCAGTCCTGCACCCTCATCCTCGGCGAACAGCTCAAGGGCCACACCCCGTTCTATGCCGGCCTGGACAAGGTCCGCTTCAAACATATGGTGCGCCCCGGCGACACGATCGAGATCACGGCCAAGCCGGTCTCCATCCGTGGCTCCCTCTTCGTCATCAGCGCGCAGGCGACTGTCGACGGTCACCTTGCCTGCAAGGGCGACCTGTCATTCTTCCTGATGGAAAACAAAGATTTAGCGAAGTAAGATGGAACTGCTGAAAGGTAAGAAAGGCATCATCACCGGTGCCCTCAATGATAAGTCCATCGCCTGGAAGGTGGCCGAGCGGGCCATCGCCGAAGGCGCGGACATCGTCCTCACGAATACGGCCCTGTCGCTGCGGATGGGTTCCCTGCAGGAATTCGCCGACGCGCACGGCTGCAAGCTGATTGCCGCTGATGCCACGAGCCTCGAAGACCTCGGTGCGCTCGTGGACGGCGCTATGGAATACTTCGGCGGTCCCTTCGACTTCGTGCTGCATTCCATCGGAATGTCCCCGAACGTCCGCAAGGGCCGTCCTTATGAGTCGTTGGACTACGGCTTCCTGGGCAAGACCCTCGACATTTCCGCGCTCTCCTTCCACAAGCTGCTGCACACCCTCTACGAGAAGGATGCGCTCAAGGAATGGGGTTCCGTGGTGGCGCTGACCTACATCGCCGCCGAGCGGACTTTCGCGGGCTACAACGACATGGCGGACGCCAAGGCGCTCCTCCAGTCGATCGCCCGCAGCTTCGGCGCCATCTATGGCGCGAAGCGGCACGTCCGCATCAACACCGTGTCCCAGTCGCCGACCGCGACGACCGCCGGGCAGGGAATCGCGGGCATGGAGGATATGCTCAAGTATGCCGACCGGATGTCGCCGCTGGGCAATGCGACGGCCGACGACTGCGCGGATTACATCGTGACGCTCTTCTCGGACTACACCCGCAAGGTCACGATGCAGAACCTCTACCACGATGGCGGTTTCTCCTCCATCGGACTGACGGCAGCGGAGGTCGCTACCTTCCCGAAAGAGTAGCCGCCGCCCTTCCTCTGCTTCTCCGTCCCCGGATCCTGCAAGATTTGGGGACGGAGATGTTTTTTTGTAAATTGGGGTGCTAAAACTGATGATTGTATGAAACGTCTCCTCCTGATCCTGTTCGCACTCGCGACCTGTGCGGCTGCGGCAGCGCCTGCCGAAGACTGGCAGAACCCTTCCGTGAACGAGCGGAACCGCGTGCCGATGCACGCCAGCTTCGCGACCGACAGCCCCCGGCTTTCGCTGGAGGGCGTCTGGAAGTTCAAGTGGTACGAGAGCCCCGGCGCGCGTTCGCGCGATTTCTTCAAGCCCGGCCTGGACGATTCCGCCTGGGGCAGCATGCCCGTGCCCGGCATGTGGGAACTGAACGGCTACGGCGACCCGCTCTACGTCAACATCCAGTACGCCTGGGACGGCCATTACGAGAACAATCCGCCCATCGTGCCCACGGAACACAACTATGTCGGGCAGTACCGCCGCAGCTTCCCCATTCCCGCGGACTGGAAGGGCCGCGACATCTTCCTGTCCATCGGCTCCGCCACCTCCAACCTGCGCGTGTGGGTGAACGGCCAGGAGGTCGGCTACAGCGAGGACAGCAAGCTGGAGGCCCGCTTCGATATCACTAAATACGTCAAGCCCGGCCAGGACGCGCTCATCGCGATGGAGATCTTCCGCTGGTGCGACGGCACCTACCTGGAGTGCCAGGACTTCTGGCGCTACGCCGGCATCGCCCGCGAATGTTTCCTGGAGGCGCGGCCCAAGGCTCGCATCGAGGACCTGCACGTCGTGGCGGGGATGGACGGCGGCTACCGCATCGGCGCGAGCCTCACGGGTGCCGCCTCGGGCGTGAAGTACTACCTCTCCGGCCCGGACTTCCCCGAGCGGGAGATACAGACGTCCGGCCGCGTGGAGAACGTGAAGCCCTGGAGCGCCGAGTCCCCGGACCTCTATCACCTGCGTGCCGTCTGTTACGACAAGAAGGGCGCGACCGAGACGGTCGAGACGGACTTCGGCTTCCGCACCGTCCGCATCGTGGGCCGGAAACTGATCGTCAACGGACGGCCGATCCTGATCAAGGGCGCCGACCGCCACGAGATGTCCGCCACGGGCGGCTACGTGGTCACGGAAGCCGAGATGCTGGAGGATATCCGCATCATGAAGGAGCTCAACATCAACACGGTCCGCACCAGCCACTATCCCAACGACCCGCGCTGGCTCGCGCTCTGCGACCGCTACGGCCTCTACGTCATCGCCGAGGCGGACATCGAGTCGCACGGCATGGGCTACGGCCCGGAGACGCTGGGCAACAATCCCATCTACAAGCAGTCCCACCTGGAGCGCGTGCAGCGGATGGCGCAGCGCGACTTCAACCACCCGTCCGTCATCATCTGGAGCCTCGGCAACGAGGCCGGCAACGGGGACAATTTCTACGCAGCCTACGACTGGTTGAGCGCCTGGGACGAAAGCCGTCCAGTCCAGTATGAGCGCGCCGGCGAAGAGTACAACACGGATATCATCTGCTATATGTACATGACCTACGCCGACCTGGTGAAATACGCTGAGAATCCGGCCATTACCCGTCCTGTCATCATGTGCGAGTACGCCCACGCCATGGGCAACTCGATGGGCGGCTTCGAGGATTACATGGATCTCTTCCGCCAGTATCCGGAGCTGCAGGGCGGTTGCATCTGGGATTTCGTGGACCAGGCCGTCCGCTGGCCGTCGGACAAGTCGCGTACCGGCTACCTCTACGCTTTCGGCGGTGATTTCAACGACTACGATCCCTCCGACAATTCCTTCAACTGCAACGGCATCGTCGCCGCCGACCGCTCCTGGCATCCCCATGCCTGGGAGGTGCGCCACGGCTACCGCTCCATCCTGACCTCCGCGACGCCGGAGCAGGCCCTGGATGGCTGCGTGAAGGTGTATAACGAGAACTTCTTCATCGACCTCAGCCGCTACATGCTCCGCTGGGAGGTCATTGCGGACGGCGTGCCCGTCCTGGCGGGCCAGCAGGATGCGCCTGCGGCCGGGCCGCAGCGGACGGCCATGGTCGATCTGGGCTTCCGCGCCGCCGACCTGGCCGGCGTCGCCGGCGAACTGTATCTCAACGTCAGCTACGTCCTGCGCCGTGCGGACGGCATCCTGCCCGCCGGCACGGAGGTCGCCCACGACCAGATCCTC
>JAFYZZ010000059.1 GCA_017548445.1 Bacteroidales bacterium
AAAGACGAAATCCCAAATAGAATGCAGACTAGGGCACATTCTACTGCCGATGGCCTGCATTTTTAATTTCGATGAAAAGAAAGTAGATAGGGGGTCAATTAAGACCGGATTGAGGGGGTCAGTTTACAGCGGATTCTCCAACGATACCCGAATCTTCCAATCCCCAAAGGCTCTGATTATGTCGTTCTGACCCATAACAAACGTTCTTTTTACGAAGATACGAATTATGTCATGAAATCATTTCCGCTTCTTCAACTTTTTCATACGAACACCATAAAGGTAATCTATCTTCGACTTATGGTGACCATCCACAATCCATATTGTCAACTCTATCTCTTTTGGTAGAGAGAATTCTCCCGGCTCACATTGTGAATAATCTCTCTTCCACAGCATCAAGGTTGTCAATCCATCATCGAAGAAGATTTGATGATGGCTTATATCCAATGTTGTCTTTTCCCCCTCGTACTTATAGTATTGTGAGAATTCCTCCCGGAAAAAAGCTATCAGGTCGTCAATCTCATCAGCGGTGCCATAAACATTAAAACCAATGTCGGATAACACACCATTATCAAAGCACATTCTAATGTGTTGATAGACGTTGCCATAGTACGAACCTTCCGTTACTGTTACATCTATCTCCTCACTCGGAATAGACTGGCGTCCGTTCAAGAACGCTAAGCCATCGTTCTTGATGGTTCTAAACGAACCCGCAATGCTGCTCTCTGGAAACAGATTACAAAACTCCTCGATCGTAGTTTTCCCCACTTCACATCCGAAGGCTTTCTCCATCCCGGAGGGGGTTATCGGTTTACAAGCCGTAAAGCAGATAGATACAAGGACTACAATAAAAGCAGTTATTCTCTTCATTTCAAACGGCATCTTCAAACATATATAAGATGAAGATAGACACTTTTCTCCACTTCTCCAAAGACTCGGTGCGACAACGGTGCGATGAAAAAGGACGAGATTTGCTCGGCCGCGGGGCGGGACGAGATTTCGTCGCTGCGCTCCGACTTCTCGTGCCTGTCCGAGAGCAATCAGCAGCGGCAGGTGGACCCGAAGGGTCCTTTTCGCGAGCGGGCGGACGGCGGAAAGCGAGCTTTCCAGCCGGTCCGTCCGTTCACGAAAAGTGCCGCACCTTGCGGTACGGCACCTGCCTTGCTGCTGATTGCATAGCGCGGAGAGGACGAGATTCGAACTCGTGGTACGCTTTGGACGTACGTCGGTTTAGCAAACCGGTGGTTTCAGCCACTCACCCACCTCTCCAGTCAACCCTTCGGTCTCCAAACCCGGAAGTCTCCGGTTAGGGATGGCAAAGATACAACAAATTCTTTGTTTTCCAATTATTTTTTGGCACCCAGGATCTGGAGGATCTTGTTGGCGACGTCGCTGTTCTCCTGGACGCAGTTGAATTCGCGGGAGCGGGGACCGTAGGCGAACAGGGGAACCATCATCGGGGTGTGGCCCTTGGAGGCGAAGACGCCCATCGCGAAGCCGTCTTCGGGAGTGGCCCGGCTGAGGATGGTGCCGCCGGTCTCGTGGTCGGCGCTGATGATCACCAGGGTGTGACCGTCTTTCTCCGCGAAACGGATGGCGGCTTCGACGGCCTGGTCGAAGTCCAGCATCTCCTTCACCGTGCCCTCGAACTCGTTGGAGTGCTCGTACTTGTCGATGCGGGCGCCCTCGACCATCAGGAAGAATCCTTTCTTCGCGCGCTTGGAGAGGTAATCGATGGCCATCTCCGTGGTGGAAGGCAGGTAGTTGCCGCGATCGCTGCCGACGCTCGGCGGCAGATATACCAGGCGTTCGGAACGGGCTACGGCGGGGTCGGAGGGGTTATACACCACGGAGTAGCGGCCCTTGATGGCGTCCTGCGTGCTCAGCGGCATCGATTCAAATACGCTCTGCGTGCCGGCGGAAGCGAACGCGAGGCTGCTGGCGGGCAGGTCGGCCCAGATCTCTTCCTTGTCGCCGCGGGCGGCCTGGTGCGCGAAGAACGCGGCCGGGGTGGCGCCGTTGAGGTCGTCCGTGGATACCACGCCACAGGCATAGCCCAGCGGAGCGAGGTACTCGGGAATGTTCGGTACGTTCTCTTTCGCGGGGTTCTTGCCGAGGTAGCCGTTGTTGGTCTTCACGCCCGTCGCGTAGGCGGTGCCGGAGGCGGCGGAGTCGGTGGTGAAATTGTCGGCCGATTGGGTGCGCACGTAGCCGATGGTACGCAGGTTGGTGATCGTGAGGGCGCCCCCGTTGGCGTACATACCGGAATTCACGGCTCCCTGGCCCATTCCGTCGCCAATCAGCAGGATGACGTTGCGGACCTTGGTGTTCTTGCCGTCAATCTTGAAGGAAGGCGTGTAGGTTTCGTGCTGCTGCGCATACACGCTGCCCCGGTAGGCCTTCACTTCCTCGGGCTTGTCGTCCTGGGCGCCCAGCCAGAGGGGCATTGCCAGCAACGCCATAAGCGCCACCGCGGCCGGTTTCTTGATCATTCGCATAGATACTGTGGTCAAAAAGGTTATTAATTATATATCTTATTCAAACAATTCCGGACTGCTCCATGCGTCCCATCATTGTGGACACAAGGAGCAATTTAGGAGGGATTTTGCGCCCCGTGTCCCACAATTCGGGACACAAAGCGCGCTTGCGATTACTTTTTGATGAATTCAACGCGGCGGTTCTGGGCGCGGCCGGCGTCGGTGCCGTTGTCGGCCACGGGCTCGTGGGAGCCCTTACCCACGGCGCGGAGGTTGAACGGGTCCACGCCCTGCTCCTCAAGCGCCTTCACGACGGCCTCGGCGCGCTGCTGGCTGAGCGGATCGTTCACGGCATCGGAGCCCTGGTTGTCGGTGTGGCCCTGGACCTCGAAGCGGGCGGTCGGGTTCTTCTTCATATATTCGGCGACCTTCTGGATCTCCTCCATGGACTCGGGCTTCAGGGTGGCCTTGCCGGTCTCGAAGAGGATGTTGTTGGTCACGAACTTGCCGGTCTCGGCAATGGCCTTCTCGACGGCGGAGGAATAATCGGTGGCATTGCGCTCATACAGTTCTACGGCACCCTTCGCCATCACGATATCCTTGATGAAGATACCTTTGTCGCTGTCCGAAAAGGCATAAAGCTGCCAGGAACGGGGCTGGACCATATTCGGAATGTTCACGATGCGCTGGTAGTTAAGATACATCTTGAACGCACGCTTGTTGAACGAGATGGCGATATGGTTCCAATCGTTCTTCTTCAAATACTTTTTGATGGTCTGCGTACCCGGCTCTCCCGTCATTTTGTTGCCATTGGGATTCTCAGCACCCCAGCCCCACGAAATGCCATTATACTCGTTGCCGTAATAGGGGTGGAATTCCGGGCTCATCCGGATATCGAAGACCCTGCTGTCGTTCTCTCCATTCATATACAAATCGAGCGTACCATCCCAACCGGAACCTTCCTGGGCGGGCTGGGCAAGCACATCGAACTCGATGGTAAACTCTTCGGGCAGGTACTCCTTCTCTTCCATCAGAGGCTGGATCCTGGAATCTTCCATCCGGATGGCCTTCACGCTTTTGATGTTGACCACCTCCACTTCGCTGCCGTCCAGCAAGTCCCACTTGGAGGGGAACTCACCGATCTGCTCGCCAGCGAGAGTATCCTCGAAGAAAACCGTACCGCCGCGCTTGAAGTCGCTCTTGGCCTGGATCTCCTCGAAGTCGACCTTCTCGTCGGCGGGTGCGGCCTCGGCGTCCTGCTCAAACGCGTCTTCCTCATTCTGGTTATTCCGGTTGTTCTTGTTGTTGTTCTTGCCGGCCTTGCCGTCCAGGATGTCGTTGATACCCTTTTCGACCTTGTTGCCGATATTGTTTTCCACCGCATTCTTGGCGCGGTTTTTCAGACGCTCGAGGGCGTTCTGGGCGGAAGCCGGGGCGCAGACCAGCACCAGGGCCATCAGCACAAATACAATCCGTTTCATACTATTGTGGTTTTCGTTTGGGTGTAAATATAGGTATTTTTCCATTGAATTGAAAAGGAGTCGGATATTGGTTCAATTTCTTGCATTATTTGACCAATACGCCCGCGACGTTTGCGCTTTCGGGAAAGCCTGATTAACTTACCGTCACTAAAACCGTTTCGGATATGAAGAAAATCCTGATCCTGCTCGGCACGCTGGCGCTCGCCGCGTGCGCGACCACCCCGAAAAATCCCGTGCTGACCATCGAGGGCGGACAGATCCAGGGCGTCCAGCTGGCCGACGCCCCCGGCGTGACCGTCTTCCGCGGCATCCCTTACGCGGCACCGCCCATCGGCGAGAACCGCTGGCGCGCCCCGCAGCCCGTCGTCCCCTGGGAAGGCGTGCGCATCTGCGACAAGTTCGGCCATCCGCCTTATCAGGCCGTGCACTATCCCGGCGGCTACACCACCGAGTGGGGCTATGGCGACGAAGCGCCCTACAGCGAGGACTGCCTCTATCTGAACGTATGGACGAAGGCGCCCGGACAGACCGACAGGAAACTGCCCGTGGCCGTGTGGATCTTCGGCGGCGGCCTGCGCGAGGGCTGGGGCTCCGAGCCCGAGTTCGACGGCAAGTACTGGGGAGCCAAGGACGTCGTGCTCGTCTCGTTCAACTACCGCGTGGGTCCGTTCGGCTTCTTCGCGCATCCCGAGATTTCCGCGGAGGATCCCGAGCACGCCACCGGCAACTGGGGCACCCTGGACCAGATCGAGGTGCTGAAGTGGGTGCAGCGCAACATCGCCCAGTTCGGCGGCGACCCCGACAACGTGATGATCTTCGGACAGAGCGCCGGTTCCCGCAGCGTCAAGTTCCTGAGCGCTTCTCCGCTTACCAAAGGCCTGTTCAACAAGGCGGTCATTATGAGCGGCAGCGGCCTGGTGGATCCGCGCGTGCCCGTAGCCGCTCCGCCGGCAATGCCGGGTATGCCCGCGATGCGCAGTATGCCTGCCCAAAGCCAGCCCACCCTGGCCGAGGCCGAGGCGTCCATCAAGGAAGTGGCCGACTGGGCCGGCCTCAAGGACCTGGCCTCGCTGCGCAGGGCCGCTACCGAGACCATTTACGCGATGGGCGGCCTGTATACCAACGTCACCGGCAAGCGGAGCGTGCTTTCCGCGATGCCCATCTCGCCGTATATCGACGGCTACGTGCTGAACGAGACCTTCGACGAGGCCTGCGTGGACGGCACGCTGGCGCAGGTGCCATATATGATCGGATACACGCTGAACGACTCCGGCAATATGGGCGACCAGATCCGCACCTTCTGCCTCAACCGCGAGGAGATGGGCGGCCGCGCCTACGCCTACCAGTTCGCGCGTCCGCTGCCTACCGACGGCCGTCCGAACGTGCTGCAGGGCGCCTTCCACTCGTCCGACCTGTGGTTCGTGTTCAAGTCGCTGGAGCACTGCTGGCGGCCCTGGACGCAGGGCGACTGGGACCTTTCCGAGAAGATGCTGACCGCGTGGTCCAACTTCGCCAAGTACGGCGACCCGAACGGCCCCGAGGGCAGTCCCGCCCTGGGCGCCGACGGCAGCACCTGGCAGCCCTATACGGCCGCGAACCCGAAGTTTATGGTGTGGAAGCTGGACGAGGCCGACGCAGAAGCCTCCGCCGCGGGCGAGCCGCAAACGCCTCCGCGCCCGGCCTTCGGCGGCGGCCCCCGGCCGTAGGACCGCCGAAGCCAGCCGTTGCTGCGCTGCGCGGCACTACGATACACGGCGCTACGATACACGGCGCGGTACTATTGTCTGCGCACACAGCGGCGCGTGATCAGTATCTGACTAATTATCAAATCTTTACGGAAACACGGGTGGTAAAAAATCGCCCCCGTGTTTTTGTATTATATTGACTGATAGTTACTTACTAGTCACGGGTGCTGGTCTAACTAAAATTTTAGTTAAATTTTTTGCGATTTCGTTTGCAAACTAAAAATTTAGTTATACATTTGCAGCAGAGACTCCGGGACGGGCCCGGAAAGAACGCGATTTCAAGAGAAATATGGTACGAAGCAAAAAAGAAACGCCGCAGGAACTGACCAAGGCGGAACTGGAGATAATGCAGGTCATCTGGAGCAAGGAGAAGGTCCTGGTCCACGATGTGCTGGAGGTGCTTCCGGAGCCGAAACCTGCGTATAATACGGTCTCTACGATCGTCCGGATCCTGGAGCAAAAGGGATTCGTGGGACACAAGGCCTACGGCAGGACGTACGAGTATTTCGCCCTGGTCTCGAAGGAGGCTTATACGCAGCGGTATATGACGACGGTCCTGGACAACTTCTTCGACGGCTCGCTGAGCCGCCTGGTGAGCTTCTTCTCCGAGCAGGAATCCATCTCGGCCGGAGAGGTGAACGAGATCCTGAATATGCTTGAAAAGAAGTAGTTGCGATGAAAAGCGCAGGAATCTATATGCTGGAAATGATCGTCTGCAGCGGCCTGCTGCTGGCGTTCTACCAGTTTATGTTGGCACGGAAGGTTCCCTACCGGGGCTGCCGCCGTTTCCTGATGGTGTCGGCGCTGCTGTCTGCGGTCATTCCGGCTCTGCGTCTGCCCATCCTGCCTGCACGGACCCTGTATCTGCAGATTCCGGTGGCGGGAGCGGAGGCCGCGGGCGCAGGCCCGGCGGCGACGGTTCCCGCGTCCGTCGGCGCCGCCACGCCGGTTTTCCCCTGGCGAGGGGTTTTGCTGGCGCTGTACGCCGCCGTGGCGTTGCTACTGCTGTTCGTACTGGTTCACAATCTACTTCGTATCAGGAACTTAAGGAAAGAATCCCGGCTCACTCCGCTGCCGGAATATACCCTCGCGGAGCACCCGCGCGTCCTGTCTCCGTTCTCGTTCTGGCGCACTATTTTCCTCCACCAGGAGGAGCAGCCCGACAGCCGGCAACGGGCGATGATCGTCGCACACGAAGCCGCGCATATCCGCCATCGGCATTCGCGCGACAAGGTCGTGCTCGGGGTGATGAAGGCGCTCTTCTGGTTCAACCCCTTCTTCTGGATGATGGAGCGGATGCTGTCGGAAGTACAGGAGTACGAGGCCGACGAGGAGGTGCTGCGCGCCGGCTATCCTATTGAAAACTATAGACTTGCTATATTCAAACAACTCTTTGGTTATTATCCGGATTTAACCTCTGGGCTTAGTCATTCACTCACTAAAAAACGCTTTACAATGATGAATCAAGCTCCGAGAGGTTCCCTCTCCTGGCTACGACTTGCTGCAGTTCTCCCCCTGTTCGCCGGGCTTCTGGTCGCCTTCGGCGCCACCGCCCGTCCCGCTTCTCCTGTGCCTCAGGGCCCCGATCAAGCCCTTGTGGAGCAGGATCAGGTCATTCGGATCGAAATCTCTGAAGAAACCCAGACTGTCAAGGTTAACGGCGAGACCGTAGCCCTGACGGAGCTCAAGACCCACCTCCAGAACCTGATTGCCACCGAGGGCCCGGTCCAGTTAATCTCCATCCGCGGCGACGAGAAAGCCCGGGTCGGCCTGCTCACCGACGTCAAGGATATCCTGCGTTCAATCGGGCAGTTGAAGATTATGTACTCCGGGCCGAAAGAAGCCACCGTCGAGCGCCGGCTGCCGCCGCCTGTCGGCGTGGGCGGCACCGTCACTCCGGCTGAAGCGCTGAAAAGCGTCGACCGCGACAACATTCTGGCCGTGCGGATCAATTCCGCCGACAGGATCCTGGCCGGCGCAACCGTGGTCAAAGACGACCAGCACTTGCTGGACCTCTGCAAGGATTTCATCCGGAATCGCGCTCCCAAGGCGGTCATTTCGCTGCGTATGGACAAAGGGACTTCTTATTGGAAGTTCTTTTCCGTCCAGGAACTGCTCAAGCAGGCCTACGACGAAGTCCGTGGCGAGCAGGCGCGCAGCCGCTACGGCAAGGCCCTCGCGGAACTGGACGACGCTGAACGCGACGCCATCTACCAGGCCGTCCCGATGGCCATCGTCGAGGCGGATCCGACCGACCGGCCGCAGCCCGCGAAGCGCTAGCTCGCCGCTCAACCCTGCCGCACCGGCTTCACGCCACCGCCGCTGCGCGCGTGACCAGTATCTGACTTATCTTCAAATCTTTACGGAAACACGGGTGGTAAAAAATAGCCCCCGTGTTTTTGTATTGTATTGACTGATAGTTACTTGCTAGTCACGCACCCACGTGAGCCGCCAGCGCGCAGCAGCGAAGCGGCAGGCGCTTGTTTTGTCCGACGCATTTCCTAACTTTGTGAAAACTTGAATTATGAAAACCAGGAAATTCGTTGTCGGAGCTCCGCTCCATATTTATTTCCGGACGCGTGGCGGCTGCGTGCTCTTCTACCGGATGACGGACCGGCTTTGTTTCTGTTCCGTACTTGCCGTTCTTTCCAGACGATATAAGGTGACCGTGATTGCCGCCAGCCTTATGTTCACGCATATTCATCTGATGGTGCGCGCCTCCGACCTGGCCCAGCTGCGTTTATTTATGGCTATGCTGATCAGGGTTTTCTCCCATTTGCTCCGGGAAGACCGTTCTTTGGACGGACCCCGTTTTCAAACCCCTTTCGGCAGCGCGCCGAAAGAGTTTCTGAAAGATCAGCGGTCGTGTTTGATTTATATCTTGAACAATCCCGTAGAGAAAAATCTCTGCAAGAAAGCCGTTGAAGACCGTTGGACATTTCTTGCTTTCTGGGACTGTGCGAATCCGTTTTCTGAACGGCTCGTGAAAAGGAATGTCTCCAAATATCTCCGACGTGCCCTGGAGTTCATCGACGGCGAAGCCCGGGCGGGACGGTATTTGCATCCCGCGGCTTTGCGTCGGGTTTTTGATCCTTTGTCCCGGATGGAACAGGAGCAGCTGGCCGATTACCTGATAGGAGCGTACCGGTTCATTGACTACAGGGAGATGCAGTCATTATTTAATTCAATGCAGGACCTTTTGCTTGCCACCCAGGTTTCTACGGGGAAAGAATTCGATGTCGGCGAAGTCTTCGAGCCCGGTTCCGATGTCGCCTATTGCGAGATGATCCGGGTTGCGACAAAGCAACATCTGCTGGACAACTGGAAGATATTGCACCTAAACCCGGCGGAACAGTCTTATTGGTGCCGGATTTTCAGAAAAACAACCTCAGCATCGGAATGGCAGATCAAGAAATTCCTGGGAATTGAAATTCCTCAGAATTCTTCGGCACACCTCAAAACCACTCGGCGTACGTGACCAGTAATTATTTACTGATTAATTATTTACGAAAACATTGGTGCATTTTTCTAATACCGATGCTTGTGGATTGCATTGATTACCAACACTCTGCTGGTCACGGATGCCGGATTTCTTTCTTTGGATTGCATTATTGGCTATCTTTGCACTGATGATGAAGCCCGTGGACCTGCCCGTGATGGAGATTGCCGGCGCCGTGAACGAGGCGCTGGCGAAGAATCCGTGCCTGGTGGTGACGGCGCCGCCCGGGGCCGGCAAGTCCACCGTGCTGCCGCTCACCATCTTGTTGGGTGTCCCGGGCGCAGAAACGCCTGATTCACACCCCGACCCCGCCAAAAAACCCTTGCGGGGTGCAGAAACGCCATATTTACACCCCGGCGGCAAAATCCTGATGCTGGAGCCGAGGCGGCTGGCGGCGCGGCAGATCGCGGAGCGGATGGCCTTCCTGCTGGGCGAGCCGGTGGGCCGGACGGTGGGATACCGCGTCCGCTTCGAAAGCCGCGTCAGTGCGGCGACGCGCATCGAGGTTCTCACCGAGGGCATCCTCACCCGGATGCTGGTGGACGACCCGGCGCTGGAAGGCGTGGACGTGGTGATTTTCGACGAATTCCACGAACGGAGCCTGCCCAGCGACGTGGCCCTGGCCCTGGTCCGCGAAGGACAGCAGCTCCTGCGTCCCGACCTGAAGTTCGTGCTGATGTCCGCGACGATTGATACCGACGCCCTGTGCCGCGAATTGGATGCACCGCTGATTGAAAGCGCCGGCCGGATGTTTCCGGTGGATGTCCGGCATACGCCCGAAGAGGCGACACCCGAGGACGTGGCGGAGCGCGTGGCCCATTGGGTACGTCGCGCGCTGAAGGAGCACGAGGGGGACATCCTGGCGTTCCTGCCGGGAGAGGCGGAAATCCGCAAATGCGCGGAGATGCTGGAAGGAAGGGACGGAACAATCATTTATCCATTATACGGCCTGCTGCCGCCGGAACAGCAGCGGGCGGCCATCGCGCCGAGTCCGGCAGGCAGCCGCAAGGTCGTGCTGGCGACGCCCATCGCCGAAACGTCGCTCACCATCGAGGGCGTGCGCGTGGTGGTGGACGGCGGCTTCTGCCGGCGGCTGGTCTTCGACCCGCAGAACGCGCTCAGCCGTCTGGAAACGGTGCGCATCAGCCAGGATATGGCCGACCAGCGCTGCGGTCGGGCGGGACGCGTGGCCCCGGGCGTGTGCTACCGGCTCTGGAGCCCCGCCACGCAGGCCCGGATGCTTTCCCAGTCCGGGCATCTGCGGTAATGGCCGTTCGGAAACGCGGCGTCCCTGTTCCACGGCCTGTCGAAGACCATGCCCTTCATATCCGGCAGGTGATTGAAAAACCGGAACGCCAGCGGCGAATCCTCCACC
>JAFYZZ010000060.1 GCA_017548445.1 Bacteroidales bacterium
CCGCTTTGGCCGTCGCCTATCTGCAAGGGCGCCAATTTTGTGGCCGTAGCCACGTGCATATAAATATAATCGCCGCCAGCCTTATTGTTCAGGTCGTAGCCAAGAGTGCCTCCGTTCGTGCCCAACGCGCCGGATTGCGTAGTGTTGAAGGAAATGCCGGTGACAACGTGGTTGTCCGGAAATGGATCGCGGGTGTAATACAGATAGATGTAGTCCGAACTGCTGCCGCACCCCCTGTTCAAGTCACCTTTGCTCGCCACGAATGTGTCACTGCCTTCGCAGGGCACGAGATAATACGTACGACCGTCGATGGTCTTGGTATCGGGTGGTGTCTGACTGCTGCCGTTCCAGCTATAGATATAAAAGCCGGTGATGCCACCGTCGCTGAATTCGTCGCTGCGGCTGTCCTTCTTGTAGAGCAGGAAGATGTAATCGCCGCCAGCGTTTTCATTCAGGTCTTGGTCAATATAGGACCAGCCCTGTTTATTGTAGGTAATAACCTTGACTAACACATCCTCCTTTGTTCCGCCGATGAGCATAACGTCCTGGATGAACTGCGTCGCCGCTCCGGCCGGCAGGAAAGCAGCCAGTTCCAGCAGAAGCGCTATTGCAATCCGGACGGCCGTACGCCTATTCATCGAGACCGCCATAGGTATAATCGCTTTGACTCATCTGCAGAAGGCCGGACTCCAGATCCACCTCGACGATCCGTGTCTTCGGAGCAACATATGTAGTCTTGACCTCTCCTTCTGCCATAATACGCTCTTGGGATAGTCGTTACAGCGTGGTGACCATCTCTTCGATGGACTTCCGTTCGGAGTGCAGATCCGTGGGATCGCCGGCACCCTTGGCCGGATGGCCGACGGCCAGGAGGCCATAGATCCCGTGCTCCCGCATCTCGGGGAAGACTTCCCGGATCTTGCGGGGATCGAAGTCCCAGATCCACATATTCGCCAGTCCGGCGTCCGTGGCCGTGAGCATCAGATGGGCAAGGACGATGGCCGCGTCGGTCTTCGCCGCATTCACGCCGTCGCTTTCGCGGGTCCAGGCCTCCTCGTTCCGGCAACCGACGATGAGGACGACCGGCGCGCCGTAGCAGGGATGGACGCTCCGCAGGCGGGCGAGCGCCTCCTCGCTCTTGACGACCCAGATACGGGTCGGCTGGAGGTTCTTCGCGGAAGGGGCCAGGCGACCGGCTTCCAGGATCATATCCAGCTTGGATTCGGAAACGGGAAAGTTGGTGAACGAATGGCAGGAATAACGGCTCGCCAGGATACGCATAAAAGCGTCGGAGCCATACTTGTACTTGGTAATCTTCTGGTCGATGTCCGAAAAGGCCGCGCGATTCTTAATCTTGCCGATATCTCCGATTTTCATATCTTTTTATATTGATCCGTTAGCAAATATAGTATTTTTCCCTCACAATCACGTTATCCGCATCAGCATCGGCAAGAAATTCCTATATTTATGGAACCGATTGATAACCCTAATCCGATAACCCAATGAAACAGAGATTCCTGATTTGCTGCTTCGCCGCCCTGGCGCTGCAGGTCTGCTTCCCCCTCGCTTCCCCGGCGAAGGATCCTGAACCCCAGATTCAGGCCACCGTCCATCTTGACCAGGAGGGCACCCCCATCCATCCCTTCGTTCACGGTATGTTCACGGAACTGCTGGGCAATATGTTCGAGAACGGCATCTGGGCGGAAATGCTCTCCGACCGCAAGTTCTTCTATCCCGTGGACAATTCCGAGACGCTGACGCCCCGGAACTCCAAGCGGCACCAGCTCCGCTGGCGTCCCGTCGGCCCGGAATCCGCGGTGCAGATGGACAAGGAGAACGCCTACGTGGGCAAGCAATCCCCCCTCATCAGCCTGGCTTCCGGCAGGAACGGCATCCGCCAGGCGGGCCTGTGGCTTGAAAAGGGCCGCGGCTATACGGGCCGGGTGGTCCTCAGGGCCGACGGCTCCGCGAGAGTCTCCGTCAGCCTGGTCTGGGGCAGCGGCCCCGCCGACAGGCAGACGGTCGTGTTCGACGGCCTTACCAAGGACTACAGAAAGTACTACTTCAACTTCACGGCCGGAGCGGACGTCCAGGACGCCGCCCTTGAAATCGTGGGCGAAGGCGGCGGCAGTTTCGAGGTCGGAGCCGTCTCGCTGATGCCGGCGGACAACCTGGAAGGGTTCCGCGCCGACCTGGTCGGCATCCTGAGGGAAGTCGGCTCCCCCATCTACCGCTGGCCGGGAGGCAATTTCCTCTCGGGATACGAGTGGCGCGACGGCATCGGCGACCCGGACCAGCGTCCGCCCCGCTATGACTACGCCTGGAATACGGTGGAGTCCAACGATATGGGTACGGACGAGTACCTGACCTGGTGCAGGCTGCTGGGCAGCGAGCCTTACCTCGTGGTGAACACCGGATTCGGCGACGCCTACTCCGCCGGACAGTGGGTGGAGTATGTGAACGGCGCCGAGAGCACCCCGATGGGCCGCGAGCGCGCGAAGAACGGGCACCCGGCGCCTTACGGCGTGAAGTACTGGGGCGTCGGCAACGAAGGGTACGGCGAGTGGCAGCTGGGCCATATGTCCCCCGAGCACTATGTGTTGAAGCACAATTACTTCGGCGAGGAGATGCTGAAGAAGGACCCGACCATCAAACTCATCGCTTCCGGAGCCTCCGTCCCGGAGCAGA
Source organism: Bacteroidales bacterium (assembly GCA_017548445.1). The sequence continues at coordinate 2,689 of JAFYZZ010000060.1, forward strand.
GCAGCCAGTACCGCAATTACCGCAAGCCTTACCAGACCGAGCTCCCGGTCCCGTTCCTGGGCGATTTCGACTGGACGGGCCAGCTCCTGAAGGGCTCCCTGGAATACATCGACTACGTTTCCGAACACATCTATCCCAACGGCGGCGCCTACTTCGACGACGCCACCGACAGCTGGATCCCCTATCAGTTCGATTTCCTCGAATCCATCCGCCTGGCTGCGAACCGGGTGAAGAATTCCGCCGAGTCGATGGACAAATACGAAGAGATGATTCCCGGCGTCAAGGAGAAGCATACGCCCTACTGGATCGACGAATGGGCCGGCGGACGCGGACGCGGCTTCCAGGGTACCATCGGCGCAGCCATCACCCTGCACGAGATGTACCGTTACAGCTATTATGTGATGATGGCCGGAATCACCAGCGTCGGCAGCCTGTATACCTACAATGACAACACGGCCACCATCAGCGCCACGGGCCTGCTGTTCAAGCTCTTCATAGAGCACCAGGGCGACCTGCCGCTGGGCCTGACCGGCAATTCTCCACAGAAGGCGATGCCGGGCACCCCCTTCGTGGACATTCCGCTCGAACCGTCAGGCAGCCCGACTTATCCGCTGGACATTATGGCCACCCGGGACAGCAAGTCGGGAAAAGTAATCGTATCCGTCGTCAACCCCACCGAGGAGCTGCAGCGGGTTGCCCTGAAGTTCGACGGCGGCAAGCCGGACACCCGGTCCAAGGTGACGGTCTATGCCCTTGCACCGGCCCAGAGCACCGATATGAACACGCTGGACAATCCGGACGTCATCCGCGTCCAGACCCGCACGGAGAAGCCGAACACGAACCTCGCCGTTCCTCCGCACAGCGTCATCCTCTACGAGTTCGCTATTTCCCGTTGATCTTGTTGGTGGCCCACTCGATGAAATACTTCATATTCGGGCCGTCGGTATGGCCGCCGTCGTGCTGGCGCCAGGCCAGCTCGCCGTCCAGCAGGCCGGTGAGCACCGGCGGCATAGGTTCGGAGCGATAGTCGTTGGAGATGCCCAGGTCCTTGGCGCCGAGCAGCTTGAACACCTCGCCCGCCGCCACGGTGGCCTGCCAGCTGCCATACTGGTCCAGCCACAGGGCGTCGCCCTTTTCGGGAACGCCGTAGCTGATGAACACGAGGCGCGGAGCGCAGAGCGCGATGAGCTCGTGGGAATCCACGGGCAGCATACCGGCGTTCCAGGCGCCCGTCTTGGACTCGATCGCGCAGTATTTGATGTAGTTGCCGGCCATCCAGTGGTACTCTCCGGAATTGGCGAGATTCTCCAGGCCCTCGCCGAAGAAACGGCGGTGCAGCGTCGCTCCGCCCTTGCCGGAAGAGCCGATGAGGCCCATATAGAAACGGTCCTCGAAGGCCAGCGTCACGAGTGCGGCCTTGCCGTAACGGGAGACGCCCTCGATGCCGACGTGCTTCGCGTCCACGTCCGGGTCGGTCTCGAGATAGTCAAGACCACGGGCGGCGCCCCAGGCCCAGGCCCGAAGCGAGCCCCAGTCGTCCGGCTTGCGCGGCTGGCCCTTGTTCGTCAGGCCGATGATGCCGCGGGTAAGGCCGGCGCCGTTGTCGGCCTGGATGCTGGACGGGTCGATCATCGCATAGCCCCAGCCGGCGGCCAGCAGCTGCTGGTTGGACGGCGGATCCTGGCCGGGCGTCTGCTGGGCCGGACGTCCGAAGTTCGCAAATGGATTGGCCGGTTCGAAAGGCTGCCAGGCAGGATATTTCTTCATCAGCGCGGCCGTCTCCGGATCGTTCTCCAGCATACGGCGGATGGCCTTGTTGATGACCTCCATATCCGCTCCGCCGGGCTTGACGGGGTTCGGCAGGTTCGCGCCGCCGAACATCATCAGCAGGGGCACGGGGCCCTTGGCGTTGGCGGGGGTCACGACGACCATCTTGATGTCCACGTTGATCGACGGACAAGCGGAATTGTCCACGTGGCCGCGGAGCAGCTTCGCCTTGGCCCGGATCATACCTACGGTCTCGATCTCCTCCGCCTCGACGATCCAGGTCACGCCCGGGACGTTGTCCGGTACCCGGCCGTACACCTCGCTCTCGAAGCCCTCGACGATCTCCGGCCTACGGACCTCCCACCACTGTTTGGCGGTGGTCACTTTCTTGCCTGCGTTCGTGCGGAGAATCTCCGGAATCACGGGGAAGGGATTGGCCTTGCTTTCATCGTAATTGGCTGCGTAGGGGCTGTTCTCGTCGGCGTCGAAGCCGCGCCGGATGGATTTGATGCCCAGCTGGTCCATCATATTCTGATGGTCCTGCTCAGCCGTGAACGTCACCGGCGCCTGCGCGAAGGACGCTGCACAGAAAAGGCAGCCGGCTAGCAAAAGGAATAACTTTTTCATATCGGATGATTTAAGGAATTCAATAATACCACGGGCGGACCGCCACGCTGCGGATGCCGGAGCCGTCGTCCACGTGGCCGAGGATACGGCGCACGGCCAGCGGCTGGCGGTCGTAGAA
>JAFYZZ010000061.1 GCA_017548445.1 Bacteroidales bacterium
CCTCGAAAGTACCGCCGGTGATCGGGATGACGGTCCGGGCGCCCTTGCCGGTGTTCCCCACCGAGAAGGCCGGATCCAGCGTCACGTGCAGACGCACGACATATTCCAGTTCGGGAGCCTTGGGTTCCCCGCCTTGCTGGGGAGCGCCGAAGGGAGACTGTGCCCGGGCGCAGAGAAGCGTCGCCAGGATGAGGCAAGTAGTCAGGAAAAGCCTTTTCATATCGATGATGTCTTGATTTCTATGCGAAGATACACTATTTTTACCGGAGAAAAAAGGTATCTTTAACCCATGAAAAGACTTCTTCTGTTTTTGACGCTGGCCCTGGCCGCGCTCCCCTGCCTTGCGCAGTTCAAGAAGGCGGGATACCAGCCATCTCTCGAGCCCGAATTCATCTGTGATTTCGCCGATTGGACCCCGGCGGAGGCCGAGGTCACCGGTTCCACGCAGGGTTTCGCGATGCACGGGCGCTACGCGTTCGTGCTGCACGACAAGGGGCATATCTGCATTTTCGACATGAAAAAGAAGCGGCTGGTGAACAACTTCCAATTGGAGGGAAACACGTCGCACTGCAACAACGCCTGCTTCGGCGTGGAGAAAGCCTCGCGGAAATCGAAGTTCCCCCTGCTGTACATCGCTTCCTGCGGCGGTCCCAACTGCTGCTACGTGACCGACATCACGCTGGAAGGCAGCCGGATCGTCCAGAAGATCTTCTACACGGGGACGGATTATGCCGGAACCATCGACTGGTGCCTGGATGCCAAGAACGGATTCATCTACACCTACGGGGGCCGAAACGGCGACTACAAGCTGCTCAAGAGGTTCCGTCTCCCCCGCCTCGCCGATTCGGACGAGAACGGCGAGGTCCATCTGACCGACGCCGACGTCCTGGACGTGACGCGGCTGGATACGGGCATCAATATCTGGCAGGGCAGCATCGTCCGGGGTAGGTATGCGTTCCTCCCGGACGGCTACGCGCCGCACGATCTGCTGCTGCACGTCGTGGACCTGGAAGAGGACCGGATCGTCCTCACGAAGAATCTGAACGACCTCGTCGATGAGCCGGAAGGCATCGACCTCCGCGGGCGCTGGGCCTATGTGGTCTTCCACACCGCCCGGGAGCCGCGCCATTCCAAGCTCTGGCGCTTCCGGTTGAGATAGCATAGCTTGCATTTTTATTCAGAAAATCCCATCTTTGCAGGACGGAATCAAATCAACTAAACCATACCCGTATGAAAAAGATTCTTTTGCTCGCAGCCGTCCTGATCCTGGCCGCTGCATGCACCCAGAAAAAGACTTCCAAGTATCTGGTACTGTATTATTCCCAGACGCAGACCACCCAGGCGGTGGCCGAAGCGATCGCCAACAGTCTCGGCGCCGACATCGAGGCGATCCTCCCCGTCGAACCTTACGACGGCGATTTCAATGCGACCATCCAGCGCGGCCAGAAGGAAATGGCCGAAGGCAAACTGCCTGAACTCCAGCCCCTGTCCGTGGACGTCAAGGACTACGAGGTCATCTTCCTCGGCTACCCGATCTGGTTCGGCACCTACGCGCCGCCCGTGGCCGCCCTGCTCGAGAACGTGGACCTGAGCGGCAAGAAGATCGTCCCCTTCTGCACCTTCGGCAGTGGCGGACTGGATTCCAGCGTGAAGGACCTCCAGGCCAAACTGCCTGACGCCGAGATCCTTCCGGGCTACGGCGTGCGCCAGGCCCGCATCGACGCGGCTCCAGCCGAGGTCGAGCGCTTCCTGCAGGCGGGCGGCTTCCTCGGAGGCGATTTCACCCCGCTCCCCGACTTCTCCGAAACCCGTCCGGTCACGGAGGAGGAATCCGCCATCTTCGACACCGCCGTCGGTAGCTATCCGATGATCCGCGCCAAGGCCGAAGAGGTCGCCAGCCGTGCCGTTCCGGGTGGCATGGAGTACCTGTTCACCGCCAAGGACACGCCAATGGGTCCTGGCCCCGGCCCCGCCGTGGAAGGTGAGGCTCCTGCACGCTTCATCAAGGTGTACGTCCTGGCCGAAGACGGCAAGGAGCCGGTCTTCACGCAGGTTCTCCGGTAAGTATTTCCGGTAAGATTCAGAGAGACAGGCGGATGAGTTCGACGAGCTCGTCCGCCTTTTCCGTTTCGGGGACGAGCCAGTTCTGCCCGTGGACAAGACGGGGAACGCCGCTCGTTTGCGCATTGGAGGTGCGGCCGAAGAGTTCCTCCACTTTGCGGAGATATGTGTCGATGCGCGGGTCCGCGACGGCAGCATCGAAAGCGTCGCCCAAGAGCGCCCGGGCACGGGCCTCAGCATAGGCCGGAGTAACGGCCGCCTTCGCGTCTCCGTCGCCGAGGAGATAGTCCCAATAGGGTGCAAATGCCTCGGGACGTGCGTACCAAACCGCGAGCGCGTAGCGCGTAAGCGGGCAGGAACCGGCAAAGCGGTCGATGCCGGTGTTCGGGAGATAAGGATTGCAGTCGCTGCTCAACGGGACCGGGCAAAGGCGAATGCGGTACTCGGGGGCTTTTTCAAGCAGTTCCGGCAGGACCTTATGCAGGCGACGGCAATGAATACATTGGAAATCAAAGAGTAAGGTCAATTCGTCCGAGGCGTCCTGCGCGCCCAGGACCGGGATTTCCCCGTCCGTGAAGGACGGGAGGTAGGCATCGGTCTTCCCTGCATCGTAGCGGGCGTCCGGACGGGTATAGGCCTGGAGGACGGCGAAGAGGGCGGCGGCTATGAGACCGACCGCAAGCGGCGGAGCGATCCTTTCTCCGGCCCGCTTCGCCGCCACGATGACCAGCACAGCCGCCGCAATCCCGAGCAGGTGCAGCAGCGTGCAATACTTGCAGAAAGCGTGAAGGACGAAGGCCTGGAGACAGCAGAACCAGAGCGCCGCGCCGATGATGCAACCGCTCAGGAGAAGCATCAGCGGCCATAGGAGGCGATCCAGGGAACGGTCCTCGGGCTTGTCGCCGCCCAGAAACAGCACGCAGATACCCAGCAGGAGATAGGCTACGGACGCGGGCAGGCTGACGGGAACGCCCCCGAGCACATAGGCCCAGGGGCTTCCCATCACACTGTCACAAGCGCTGCCCACGCCGCAACCCGCCATCCGCACCCCGGTCAGGGAATGGAACACCATCCATCCGGCGAGGGCGAGGCAGGCGGCGAGCAGCGGCAGCACCGCGGTCTTGAACCTCCGCAAGGTCATGCCTTAGAACTGGTTGGCGGCGCCCGGCGTAGGCTTGGCAGACGACACGGCCGCACCGGCCGGATAGGTGGCCTGGAGCGGGGCGGACAGCGTCACGCCCGTGCCTGCGACCGGTTCGCCGTCCTGATGGGCCTTGCGAAGCGGCGCGGCTAGGACCAGTTTATTGACCTGCTGTTCCCGCGGCATCCACCAGCCGCGCGGAATGATCACTTCGGCGACAACGGCGGCTTCATCGCCCACCAGCACATCCTGGCCGGGCGTGAAGTTCTGCGC
>JAFYZZ010000062.1 GCA_017548445.1 Bacteroidales bacterium
CACCAAGAACGTGGTGGGTCTGCTTTTCAACGGAGCCCTGCTGGTGTTGCTGATCCTGCTTTGCGCCCGCTGGTACAAGCATCACGACGTGCTGAAGGAGAAGCCCACGGGCATCGCGGCGCTGATGGAACCGCTGATCGTGATGATCGAGCAGGACGTAATCAAGGACGCCGTGGGGCCGGAATACCAGAAGTTCTCGCCCTATCTGCTGACGGCCTTTTTCTTCATCCTGATCAACAACCTGATGGGCATATTCCCGGTCTTCCCGGGTGGAGCCAACATTACCGGCAACATCGCCGTGACGGGTGTCCTGGCCCTGTTCACCTTCCTGATGGTGAACCTCTTCGGCAACAAGCACTATTGGAAGGACATCCTCTGGCCGGACGTGCCGCTTTTCCTGAAGGCCATCCCCATTATGCCGCTCATCGAGATCCTGGGTATGTTCACCAAGCCCTTCTCGCTGATGATCCGACTTTTCGCGAACATTCTCGCGGGGCACATTATGCTCCTGAGCGTGATTGCCCTGATCTTCCTTACCGCGGCCCTGGGCCCGGTGCTCAACGGGTCGATGACCGTCATCGCGGCGGTCTTCGGCGTCTTCCTGGACTGCCTGGAACTGCTGGTGGCCTTCCTGCAGGCCTATGTATTCACGATGCTCTCGGCCGTGTTCATCGGCCTCGCACATCAACATCCCGAAACGGAAACCAACTAAAAATGATACAGTTATGTTAGGAACTATTCTTCAAGCAGCAGTGCTCGCAAAACTCGCCGGCGCACTCGGAGCCGGCATCGTGGCCCTTGCGGCCGCCTTCGGTATCGGCAAACTCGCCCAGTCCACGATGGAGGCTTCCGCCCGCCAGCCGGAGATTTCCGGCGGCCTGCGGACCACGGCCATCATCATCGGCGCCCTCATCGAAGGCGTCTGCCTCTTCGGTGTGCTCGTCTGTTTGCTGGCGGTCCTCCGTTCGTAGCCTATGTCGCTGATTACACCGGATTTCGGCCTCCTCTTCTGGATGGTCGTGATTTTCGGGATCGTTTTCTTCCTGCTGGCGAAGTTCGGGTTCCCGGTCATCACGAAGGCCGTCCAGAAGCGCTCCGACCACATCGCCGACTCGCTGAAGGCCGCTGATGAGGCCCAGGCGCAGCTGGCGAATATGGCGCAGGAGCAGGCGAAGATGATCGAGGAGACCCGGCTGGAGCAGAGCCGCATCCTCAAGGAAGCGTCCGAGGCGCGCGAGAAGATGATCGCGCAGGCAAAGGCCGACGCTTCCGCCGAGGCGGCCAAACTGCTCGAGCACGCCAAGGTGGAGATCGCCGCGGAGCGCGAGAGCGCCATCCGCGACATCCGCCGCCAGGTGGCGATGATTTCGGTGGAAGTGGCGGAAAAGATCGTACGCAAGGACCTCGACGCCGCCGGCGGGCAGCAGGACCTCCTGGACCGTCTGGTCGAGGAGGCCTCGCAGGCACAGATCCCCAACTGATGACGGAATGAACACGGGAATCATATCCTCCAGGTATGCCTCCGCCTTGCTCCGCTACACGCAGGAGACGGGCGGAGGAGAGCGGGTGTGCGCCCAGGTGCGGCATCTGCTCGAGCATCCGGAGGAGGATCCCGGCCGGCTCGAGCCCGAGTTGGAACGCTTCGTCCGTCTGCTGGTGAAAAACGGCCGGATGGAGGACGTGCGTTTCATTTTCCGCTCATTCATTGAGATGTACTACCGCTCCCGGGGCGTCCTGGTGGCCCGCCTGACCACCGTGGTGCCCGCCGGGGAACTGGAGGACAGGCTCCGGCGCGTGCTGGAGGAGAAATTCGGCGGCGAAGTGCTGGTCGAGAGCCGGGTGGATCCCGCCTTGATCGGCGGCTTTACCCTCGAGGTGGGCGACTACCTGCTCGATGCGAGCGTCCGCCGCCAGATCGAGACCATCCGCCGGCAATTCGTCATCCAAAACAACAGAATCGTATAATGGCGCAGAATACAATCAAGGCGAGCGAGATTTCCGAGATCCTGCTGAACCAGCTCCGGGGAATCGACAATTCGCTCCAGTATGAAGAAGTCGGCCACGTGCTGACGGTCAGCGACGGCGTGGCCCGCATCTACGGCCTCGCCGGGGCCGAGGCGGGCGAGCTGCTGGAATTCGACAGCGGCGTGAAGGCTGTCGTGATGAACCTCGAAGAGGACAACGTGGGAGCGGTGCTCCTGGGACCTACCGACCAGGTAGGCGAAGGAATGAACGTCCGCCGGATGGGCCGGATCGCGGGCATCCCGGTGGGCGAGGGCCTGGTGGGGCGCGTGGTCGATCCCATCGGCACCCCGCTGGACGGGCTCGGGCCGGTGGAAGGGGAGACGGTGCGTATGCCGCTGGAACGCAAGGCTCCGGGCGTCATCTACCGTCAGCCGGTGAACGAGCCGCTCCAGACCGGCCTCAAGGCCATCGACGCGATGATTCCGATCGGTCGCGGCCAGCGCGAGCTGATCATCGGCGACCGCCAGACCGGCAAGACGGCCGTCGCGATCGACACCATCATCAACCAGCGTTCCGAATTCCTCAAGGGCAAGCCCGTATACTGTATCTACGTGGCCGTCGGCCAGAAAGGTTCCACCGTGGCTTCCATCGTCCAGACCCTCCGCGCCAAGGGTGCGATGGACTACACCATCGTGGTGGCCGCCACGGCGGCCGATCCCGCCGCCCTGCAGTATTACGCGCCTTTCGCGGGTGCCGCCATCGGCGAGTATTTCCGCGACACGGGCCGTCACGCCCTGGTGGTCTACGACGACCTTTCCAAACAGGCCGTCGCCTACCGCGAGGTGTCGCTGATCCTGCGCCGTCCCTCCGGGCGCGAGGCCTATCCGGGCGACGTCTTCTACCTGCACTCCCGCCTGCTGGAGCGTGCGGCCAAGATCATCAATCAGCAGGAGGTGGCCGAACAGATGAACGACCTGCCGGCGTGCCTGAAAGGCAAGGTCCGCGCCGGCGGTTCGCTCACGGCCCTGCCCATCATCGAGACGCAGGCGGGCGACGTTTCCGCCTACATCCCCACCAACGTGATTTCCATTACCGACGGCCAGATTTACCTGGAATCGTCGCTGTTCAACGCCGGTTTCCGTCCGGCCATCAACGTGGGCATCTCGGTGTCCCGCGTGGGCGGCAGCGCCCAGGTGAAGTCGATGAAGAAGGTGGCCGGCACCCTGAAGATCGACCAGGCCCAGTACAACGAGCTGGAGGCCTTTTCGAAGTTCTCGTCCGATATGGACAAGGTGACGGCGATGACTCTCGACAAGGGGCGCAAGAACAACCAGCTGCTCATTCAGCCGCAGTACAGCCCGATGCCGGTGGGCGAGCAGGTGGCCATTCTGTATTGCGGCACGCACGCGCTGATGGCGGATATCCGTATCGACCAGGTGATCGAGTTCCAGAGCCTGTTCCTGGACCGGATGCGCGCTTCGCACCAGGATATCCTGGATGCGCTGGGCGCCGGGAAGATTCCGGATGATGCCGGGGCGGTCATTGAAAGGGAGGCGGCCGAGTTGTGCCGGCTGCTGACGGAAAAAGCATAAGGAAGAGGCGTCGTGGCATCGCTCAGGGAGACCAAGGACAGGATCGGGTCGGTCCGCAGTACGCTGAAGATCACTTCGGCGATGAAGCTCGTGGCTTCCGCGAAGCTGCGCAAGGCGCAGAAGGCCATCGAAGGAATGCGGCCGTACGAACGGACGCTCGCCGAAATCCTGGCGTCTGTCGGGACGGCCGAGGCTCCCAAGCGGACGGACGGAAATTATTTTTCGGACAGGTTTGCCGAAAAACCAATTTCCGATCCGTCCTCCGCAACGCCCACGCACGCCTCGGCCGTCCCGTCATCCGCTAACTTGACTGGCGAATCTCCTGCCGGGAAAACCGCCATTGTTGCGATTGCTTCGAATTCTTCGTTGTGCGGGGCGTTCAATGCGAACGTGATCCGGAAGGCGCTGGAGGCCATCCGGGCCTGCGAGGGTGAGGTGGAGGTGTATCCGCTGGGCCGCAAGATGGCCGAGGCGCTGCGGCGTGAAGGATATGCCGCTCCGGCCGATTATAACGAGCTTATCGGCCATCCGTCCTATGAGCGGTCCGCGGAACTGGCCCGCAGCCTTGCGGAGCGTTTCCGCAAGGGCGAGCTGTCCGGTGTCGTGCTGGTGTACAACCGTTTTCTTTCCGCTTCCCGGCAGGAGCCTGTCGTGGAGCAATATCTGCCGTTCGAACAGTCTTCGTCTTTCGCCGGCCTGACTGGCGAAGTTCCCGCCGACGACTATATCATCGAGCCTGATGCGGAGGCGCTGCTGGCCAGCCTGTTGCCGCAGGTTCTGATGCTGAAGTTCCACGCCGCCGTCCTGGATTCCGCCGCGGCGGAGCAGGCGGCCCGCACCATCGCGATGCAGACGGCGTCCGACAACGCAGAGGAACTGCTCGGCGAACTCACCCTCGAGTACAACAAGGGCCGTCAGCAGAAGATCACTTCCGAGATCCTGGACCTCCTGGGGGGAGCCCAGTAATTACCTTTTGGCAATTGTGTAGCGCCGTCCTGCGACCAGCAGGGCGTAGGTGCCGCCGGGCTGGTCCCGCAGGTCGATGGCGACCGGGTTGAACGGCCCTGCGGCTGCGCTGCCGCTCGAATATACCAGACCTCCGGCCTGGTTGTACAGCGAGATGTCCAGGTTGCGATCCTTGCCGGGACGTACGTACAGATAGTCCGTGACGGGATTGGGATAGATGTCGAACTCCTGGAAGGCATCGCGGGCGAGCAGGAGGAAAGTGGTCGGACAGGACGCTCCCCGGGCGTCCGTAGCCGTGACCGTCACTTTTACCAGGCCGTATCCTTGGGCGCCCAGCGAGAGGTTGCTCCCGGACAGCCGGCTGCTGACGACGCCTGCCTGCGAGACGCTCACGGAGTAGGTCGGGATCTCGCCGTCCGGGTCCCGGAAATGCTGGGAGAGGTGGACGGAGGTGAAGCCGGAAGAGGCCGCGTTGACGATCTGGTCGTCGATGGGGGCGGTGAGCACGGGGGCGTGGTTTTCCAGAATGGTGAAAGGAACCGCCTTGGTGGCGGCGTCGCCCACGCGGATCACGGCCGTGTATTCGCCCGGCTGCGCCTTGAGGGCCTCGATGTGCAGGGCGGCGCGGCTCGTGCTGCAGGTGGCCGTGAGCCCGGGGCAGTCGGATGTGACATCCACCGACAGCCTCGCCTTCTCGTTGCCGGAAATGGTGTAATTGATATCGGCGGTCTCGTGCGACTTGATGTGGTAGTCGCCGGTATAGTCCGTGCTGAACTTGATGTCGGGCTTGTCCGGGGTCGGGGTGCCCTGCTGGTAGGTGAAGGCGCCATAAGCGTCCAGCATTCCGCCGCCCACCGTCCGTCCGCGGGGCATTTCAATGACGTCCGCGCGGGCGCCGCCCAGCAGCATCTCTTTCAGGGCCTCGTTGGTGAAGCCGGGACCGCCGAAGTGCGAAACCAACAGTGCGGCCACGCCGGAAGCGTGCGGACAGGCCATCGAGGTGCCGGACATATAGAAATAGTCGCCGCCGGCGCCGGTACTGGCAATCCACTCCTCGGCATAATCTTCGTCGGAATCCGAGCCGCCGGGGGCGAGGATGTCCACCCAGGAGCCATAGTTGGAATATTCGGCCATTTTACCGTCCGGGCCGAAGGAGCCCACGGCGATGACGCGGTCGTATTCAGACGGGGCGTCGTGCGACCAGCCGTCGTTGCCGGAGGCGAAGAAAACCACGCCGCCCTTCATCGGGCCGGTCTGGTTGCCGTTCGCGTCCATTCCGGCGTTGTCGATGAAATAGTCGATGGCGGTCTTGGTGGCGGAAGGGTAGGCGAGGAAGTCCCGTGCAAGCTGGGACGCCTCCCGTTCCGATTCGGCCACGTACCCCCAGCTGTTGTTGGCGATCACGGCGCCGTGGTCGGCGGCCCAGACCAGCGCCTGCGCGTCTTCGTCGCCTTCCCCGAAGTCGGGGCCCTTGGTCCCGTATCCGTCTTCTTCGTCATCCAGGAAGATGGCGCAGGACATCAGGCGTACGCCGCCCTTGCCGTCCTTGCCGCCCGCGATGCCGCAGACGCCCTTGCCGTTGTTGTTGACGGCGCCGATGGTGCCGCCCACGTGGGTGCCGTGGTCATCCGCCGGAATCTGGTTGGTAGCGGTGACGAAACTGCGGCTGCCTTCGCTTGCGCTCAGGACGACGCCCTGCAGGTCTTCGTGCGAGAGGTCGATGCCGCCGTCGATGACGGCTACGATCACGTCCTTGCTGCCTGCGGTAAACTCCTTCCATACGGGTTCGACGTTGATGTCGATGCCTTCCTTGAAGTTGCGGCCCAGGGAACCGTCATTGAGGAAATGCCACTGATACTCAAAGTAAGGGTCGTTGAAGTAACTGCGCCGTTCCTTACGGTGCGGAAACTCCACGGCCTGGACGCCGGGCAGGGAGGAAAGCCCCGCCTGCGCCTTCGTGACGGGCACATCTTCATCATAGCGTACGCGGTACCAGCGGTGCAGGCCCGCCGCGCGGTGACGCGCCTCGAATTCCCCCGCGTCGGGGAAGATTCGCTCCACCGAGACAACGCCGAGCGGGGCGGCCTCACGGATGAAAGCGTCGGGGGAAAAGTCATCTGCTGCCTGCTCGGTAATCATTATTTCCGCACGGCCGGGCAGGACGCTCTGCCGGGTGAGGTTCTCTTTGTGTTGCGGTTCGATTTCCGTCAGATCCTGCCGCGAACAGGCGGCGCAGACGGCAAGAAGGATAAGAAGGGTATACAGTCTTTTCATAGCGCAATCCTCATTCCATAGTTTGGCCGGAGCGGTTCCGCGTCCACTTTCTCCCGCGCGGCGGGGCGGGTGGCACGGCGGGCTGTGGTTGCGGGGGCTTTATATCCGCAGAGCGACAGGGTCTTGGCGAGCATCGTCTCCCGCGGGTCTCCCAGTTCGAAGCCGTCCAGCGGGTCGTCTTCCACGTCATAGTCCGGAGCGAGACCGTCCGGCATACAGCGCGTCTCGCCGTTCTTGTCGGCGAAGCGGGAATACATCACGTAAATGCCCCAGCCGGAGGTGTATTTCCTGCCCTCTTCGGAGAAATCCTTGCCCAGCTGGTCGGCGAATTCGTCGTAGAACTCTGCTGCCTGCACCATCCAGCCGGCGCAGTATTTTCCGTGGGTCTGCTCGCCGACCAGGGTGATGTCCATATAGGGATACAGTTCGCACAGCAGGGCTTCCGAGGCGGAGGCGCTGCCGGCAGCGACGATGGCGTACAGTTTTGTCAGTCCGGGATTGGCGCCCGAAACGTCGAAGGAATAGCTCTTGCCGTTCGCGGTGAACTTGTAGGCGGTTTTGAAGTAGGTCTTGTTGTCTTTGATGTTCTTCATCATTTCCGCGTTATACACCTCGGTGGCGAGGACGGCACCGGAGCTCACCACGTCCGGCGGGGCGATCATCGACGCCAGGAACTGCTCGGCGACGGCGAATCCGCCGCCGTTGTAACGCAGGTCCAGGATGAGTTCGCTCACGCCTTCCTTTTTGAAGCCGGTGAGCGCGTCGGTCAGTTCCTTGTAGGAATCCAGCGTGAAACTGGTATAGATCAGGTAGCCGACCTTCTTGCCGCCGCAGTCGAAGACTTTGGAGAGCAACACGGGGTCCTCGTACATTTCCCGGGACTCCATCGTCAGCGTCCTGCCACCGTAGAGCCCGACCGTAAGTTTGCTGCCGCCCATCAGTTCGTTCTGGATGAGGGAGGAATAATCCGTGGCGGGGATGGTCTTGCCGTTCACTTCCACGATTGCGTCTCCCCGTTTCAGGCCGGCCTGCCCGGCGGGACCGCCGGGATAGGTGAAGGTCACCACGGCGACGAGGGACGTATGCTCTTTGTCGTAGTAGTAGAGCTGGAAGTCGAAGCCGTAGGTTGTTCCGGTGCCGGCGACGCTGCCATAGAAACTGGCGAAGTCGTCGGTGAGCATCGTCCAGCGGTCGATTTCCTTGCCGGAGGCGTCCTTGTAGCGGACCTGCTTGACCTTGGCGATCGGTTCCTCCGTGTCTTTCCACGAAATCAGGTCGTTTTCGATTTCCTTGTTCCACAGGTAGTAGCCCTTCATCATCTCGCGGGCGAAGGTGTTGGCGTAAAGGCGGGTCTGTTCCTCTTCCGTCGGCCCCGGTTTGGTGCAGGAAACCGCTCCGAGGGTCAGTATGGCGAGAAACAGTATAGGGATCTTCTTCATCAGTCTGCTGTTTTGGATTCGGAGTGCCAAGTTACGCATTTTTCGCTAAAATACCTTCAGGAAGAAAAAAGGCGGGCCGGCCACGATGGCCAGCCCGCCTCTTATTGCAGCTTTCCGCCTTTTAGAAGGAGAAGCCTTCAGGAAGGACGAATGCTTCGTAAGTGCTGCCGAAGTTGTAATCGTGATAACCGGGCAGGTAGTACGAATCTACGATCAGGTACAGCACGCCATCCTCGACCCAGCTCTCGCCGGATTTGATCCAGACATTGCCATAGGCACTTCCGTACAGATAACCGGAATCGAAACTGGCCGGCCATTTGGGCTCTCCGTTGGATACGGTGAAGGACCAGTCGGTCCCCCTGGACCAGCAGTCGGGCAGGATGTAATAATTGGGCGCTTCCAGCGTCGTGTAGATGTCCTGCTCCCATTCTTCTTCCCAGAAATCGGAATAGAACGTGCCGGTGCCCACATACTTGCGCGTCAGTTTGCGCTGGGCCGAGACCGTCACCTTGTCGATGCCGGAAGGGGAGACCTGGCCGGGATCGGCAACGCTGAGGACGATCGTGTATGTCTCGCCGCCGAAGTTGTTGATGTCGGGATAGGTGAAATCGATCGTGGCTACACCCTGGCCGTCGGCGAAGTCGAAGGACTGCTTGGAAGGCGTGAACACGCCGCCCGTCTGGTCCTCGATGTTCACCGCGACGCTCGCGGCGCCATTGGTGTTGCCGCGCCACAGTTCGACCGTGATCTTGTTCCCGTCGGACGCAAGCATCTCGAAGATGGCGTTCCCGGAAGGGAAGGAGACGCAGGCGTTCCCGGAAGGAATCTCATAGATGGTTCCTTCCCGCTGGCAGGCTCCCGTCAGCAGGAGCGCCAGAACTGCAAGACTGAAAGATATGATTCTTTTCATAACGTGTCGGTTTTAAGATTAAAGACCCTTGCCCTGAGCCGGATTCTGGTCCTTCTCGAGATTCATATTCTCGTTGCCGTCGAATTCGGCCTGGGGAAGCCAGAGAATGAAGTTGGCGGAACCGGGAACGGAGGTGTATGCCGTGCAGGTGCGGGTATGGTTGGTACCCTCCCAGGCGCGGTTGAAGGCGAGCCCGCGGCGCTGGATGTCGAACAGGCGGGGATTCTCGCTCCAGAGTTCCACGCGGCGCTGGAAGAAGATCTCGTCCATCAGGGAGACGATGGCTCCGGTGGTGTTCGGGTTGAGCGTCTTGTCGTCGCTCATCTTCGCGAGGCGCGCGGCGTAATCGCTGTCACGCTTGGCACCCACGGCGGACACATACTCGCGTGCCTTGGCGTAGTCGCCGTTCTCGCAGGCGGCTTCCGCGGCGATGAGGTACATCTCCTCGGTGCGCATCAGGACGTGGTCGCCGGTGGAGGCGGCTGCGTCGATGAAGACCAGTTTCTTCTGGCACCAGGAACGGTGAGAACCGTTGCCCGAGCCGGCCGTGCCCCACTCGCTCTCGTCCAGGGGAGCGGTCCACCAGCCCTTGCGGACATCCGTATCCGGGATCTCGTCGTAGAGCCAGTTGGCGATCAGGTGGCGGGCCTTGGAATAGGTGCCCTTGCAGTCGGCGTCCATATGCGTATAGATGTCAGCGTTGCCCAGAGCCTGGTCGGTCTGGATAGCCAGACCCCACATCACGTTCTGCTTGGAGTTGTCGTTGACCACCTTGATGTCGTCCCAGGAGCCGAGCTTCTGGCCGGCGAGGGCCGCCTGGGCGGCGGAGAGCGCCGTCGCATAGTCGTGCTGCACCAGGGCGTGGCGGGCTTTGAGGCCGTAAGCCACGGCCAGGCTGAAGTGACTCTTGTGCTGCTGCGGGAGGCTGGTCTTGCTCAGGCAGGAGATGGCGGCGTCGATGTCATCGTTCGCCTGCTTGTACACGTCGGCGACGGTGCCGCGGCCCCTGCCCTCGGAACCGGCCACGGTGGGCTCGGTGTACAGAGGTACGCCCGGAAGCGAGGTACCGTAGATGGCGCCGTTCTGCTGGTAGGTCTGGATCAGCCACATATAGGCGAAGGAACGCATAGCGTAGGCCTGACCGAGCACGTAGTTCTTATAATTCTCGTCGCCTTCCATCTCGGAGTTGGCCAGGATGTAGTTGGCGTTGGAGATGAGCGTGTAGAAGAAGTTCCACATCTGGTACTGGTGGCCGGCGTTGCCGGTCCAGTCGCCGAAGGTGTCGTAGGCATAGTCATAGAAGAACCAGCCGGAACCGGAACCGTCCATCACGTGGTCTTCGGCCTTGAGGTCCTGCACCAGGATGTAGGCCGGAAGACCGCCGTTCTCGTGGGCCCAGCTGGAGCCCCAGCCGCTCAGATAGAGCTGGCGGAACATACCGTTCACGGCCGTCATCGCATTCTCGGCATCCGAGAAGATGGTCGGGCCGGACACCCGGTCGGTCGGATTCGTCTCGAGAAAGTCCTCTTTGCAGCCGGCGAAGGAGATCAGCGCCAGCACGGACAGAATCGCAAATATCTTTTTCATAATGCTTTCCGATTAGAAGTTGATGTCAATACCGAAGGAAACCGTGCGGGTCGGCGTGTAGGAGTAGCCCGTGCCGCCGGTGAAGTTGTATTGAGGATCCATACCCTTCAGCGCGGAGAACAGCTTGATGTTGTCGGCCGACAGGGAGAGGCGGATGGATTCGATCTTGGCGGCGCGGAGCACGCTGGACGGAATCGTATAACCGACGCTGATGTTCTTGATGGCGAAGTAGGAGGCGTCCAGGAGCTCGTCGTCCGTGAGGGCGACGCGGGCGGAACCGTGGGCCTCGATCTTCGGGATGGAAGTCACGTCGCCGGGCTTCTTCCAGGCGTTGAGGCGGTCGGCGTGACCGGCCTGCCCGATATAGGTGCTATAAAGCAGTCCGTGGTAGACGCTGTCGTAGATGTAGCCGCCGATGGAATAGGTGGTCATTATCGAGAAGTCGAAGTTGCCGATGTGGGCGTCGTTGGACCAGGAGCCGTAGAGCTTGGGCATACGGCTGCCGACCACGCGCTTGCAGCTGGAGGCCTTCTGGTAACTGTCGGTGATGTACCTCTCGCCGGGGTTGCCGTCGTCGTCGGTGTCCCAGACCCAGTAGAGCTTGGCGCCCGTGGCGGGATCGACGCCGGCGGACTCGGGCAGGTAGAAGGACCGCAGGGGCTCGCCTTCCTTGATGATGTAGTTGCCCGAGACGATCTCCGGCTTGTCGGCGAGGTGCAGGACCTTGTTGTTCACGGTGGATCCCATCCAGGTCATCGTCCAGTGGGCGTTCTGGGTGCGGATGATGTCGCCGCTCAGGCTGATCTCCAGACCGCTGTTCTGCATATTGCCGATGTTCTTGTCATAGCCGCTGAAGCCCAGGGAGACAGCCATCGGGTATTCCATCAGCATATCCTTGGTGTAGCGGTTGTAGTATTCGATCGTGGCGGAGAGACGGTTGAACAGGCGGGCTTCGATACCCACGTTCAGGTTTTCGTTCTTCTCCCAGCGGAGGTCCTTGCTCTCGAGCGAGGATACGACCGCACCGGGGTTGGCTCCGTTCGGATTGCCCAGGTCGTAGAAGGCCTGCCAGGCATAGAAGCTTCCCAGGTTGTCGTTACCCTGCACGCCGTAGGAGGCCTTGAGGGTCAGGTTGTTGATCCAGGCGATGTTCCGCATAAAGTCCTCCTGGGAGATGCGCCAGCTGGCGCCGACGGACCAGAAGTCGCCCCAGCGGGAATCGGCGTGGAAGCGGGAGGAACCGTCACGGCGGTAGGAGGCCGAGAAGTAGTACTTGTCGGCGAAGTCGTAGTTGAAACGGGACAGCCAGGACTCCACGCGGTAGCTGTTGGTGTAGGAGTTGGTGTCCTGCATCGTCGTCGCGGGAGCGAGTTCATAGAGGCCGCCGAAGGGGAAGCCGCTCTTCTCGCCCATCAGGTACTGGTACTCATAGGAATAAGCCTCGTGGCCGAGCAGGA
Organism: Bacteroidales bacterium; assembly: GCA_017548445.1. The sequence goes on from JAFYZZ010000062.1 coordinate 12,191, forward strand.
TGTCGAAATGGTTCCTTCCGAAGGTGCGGTCCCAGGTGAGCAGCTGGTTGAAGGTGTAGCTGAACGTGCGTCCGTCCTCGATCTCGGCGAGACCCTGGTAGCTCTTGGCGTTGCCGAAGAAGGGGTTCCAGTAGGTCTTCTCCTTGACGTTTACCAGGTCGAATCCGAGGTTGACGCTGAATTTCAGGCCGGCGAGCGGACCGCTGGTCAGGCCGCCCAGGTCGATGAAGGTACGGCCGCTGACGTTGTCGGAGGCGGAGAGGTACTTGTCGTCGAGCAGGTTGGCCAGCGGGTTCCATCCGGCGGAAGCGCCGGCGGGACGGTCCTCGCCCCAGTCATAGGTATACTCGCCGTTGGCGTCGAGGACGTAGCTGCCGTCGGCATTGCGCGCATAAAGCGGATAGACAGGACCCATCAGCTGGCAGCTGTAGAAAATGTTGCTGTAGGCGGAGCTGGAAGACTGGCTGGTTCCCAGGGTGGTCGAGTTCGTGGTGTTGTGGGCGAAACTGACGTTCAGGCCCGTCTTGAACCAGTCCACGATCTGGCTCTGCACGTTGGCGCGGCCGGAGAAACGCTCGAAATTGGTCATCTTCACCAGACCTTCCTCGTCGAGGTAGCCCAGCGAGAACATATACTGGTTGGAGCGGTTGCCGCCCGTGACGGTCATCTGGTATTCCTGACGGAGCGGACGGGGATTGGTGCTCAGGTCGAGCCAGTCGTCGTCCCACTTCTGCGTCACGCCGTCCACGATCTTGCCCGTGGTGTGGTCGAAAAGTTCGGCGACCGGCTTGGAGAACGGGTTGTACTGCTCGTTCACGCCGAAGATGGCGTCGGCGCCGCTGGACATCGCGGCGGCGGCCATCTGGCCGGCGGTCAGCGGGCTGTAGCCATCCGCAATGTAGTCGTTCTTATAAGATATCCTCGGTCCACTCGCGGGCGTTGAGGGTATCGTAGCGCGGGATGGCGCGGGAGGAGATACCCCAGTTGGCCTTGAGAGCCACGTGCGCCCGGCCTTCACCGCCGCGCTTGGTGGTCACGATCACGACGCCGTTGGCGCCGCGGGCGCCGTAGAGCGCACCGGCGGAAGCGTCCTTGATCACGGTCATCGACTCGATGTCGTTGGGGTTGAGGGCGCTGATGCTGCCGTCGTAAGGAATGCCGTCCACCACGTAGAGCGGAGTAGTCGAGGCGTTGATGGAGCCGTAACCGCGGATGATCACGGAAGCGCCTGCGCCCGGCTGGCCGGAACCGGAGGTCGTCTGGATACCGGCGGCCATACCGTCGAGGGCCTTCGTGACGTTGGCCACGGTCCTCTTCTCGATCTGCTCGGACTTGATGGTCTGGGCGGAACCGGTGAAGGACTCCTTCTTGGCGGTACCGTAGGCCACGATGAGCACGTCCTCAAGGCCTTCGGCGTCCGGTTCGAGGGCGACGTTGACCGTTCCGCGGCTGCCCACGACGATCTCCTCGGTCTTGTAGCCGATGGAGGAGAATACGAGCGTGCCTCCGGCGGGGACGGTGATGGAGTATGCGCCGTCAAGGTCGGTCATCACTCCCGTCCGGGTCCCTTTCAACACAACTGATGCATACGGCACCGGGTCGCCGCTGGCGGCGTCCGAAACGTTACCGTTGACCGTGACGGACTGCGCAAAGGCAGTCGATGCCGCGGTCAGAAGCATCAACGAAAGAAAAATTCTGATTTTTCTCATAAAGTTGATTTTGATTAAACAATAAACTATACTAACTAATCTGTCTTGCTGAGGACAATACACTACTAATTATGGCGCAAGGTCGGAATAATATTTCAAAAATACAAGGATTCGTAAACAAATCGTAATTGCGCAATTGCCTGAAACGCAGGCCGTTTCGCAAAAAAACAATCATTTACTTAACAATTTTCTTATGATTTATTATTATTCTGAAACGATTTCTTACGATTTATTGCAATAAATGAAATAGTGCTGTCAGATTCACTTGGGACAGGGGTTTAAAGTCCGCAGAATTTGGATTTTTGAAAAATTGTTGCGAAATTGCGCCCGTTTATGCCTTCCGTCGGAAAAGCCCGCTTTTTTGGCGAGTAATTGTTTTTTACAATTGGAATGATTACTAAATAGGTTAGTATAGTTTATTGTTTAATTTAAAGTAATGCTTATGAAAAAAGCGAAACTGTTCTTCAGCACCCTGTTCGTGCTCCTGGCAGTGTCCCTTTCCGCGCAGAATATGCGCGTGTCGGGTACGGTCAAGGACTCCTCGACGGGGGAAGGCGTCCCTTTTGCATCCGTCGTGGTCAAGGGTACGATGCTCGGTACTTCCACCGATGCAGACGGTGCCTACACCATCAACGCCCCTGCGAACGGAACGCTCGAATTCACGGCTGTCGGTTATGTTCTCGTGGATGAAGCCATCAACGGGCGCGGCGTGATCAACGTCGCTATGGACCCTGACGCCGAGTCTCTCGAGGACGTGCTCGTCGTGGCCTACGGTACCGCGAAGAAATCTTCCTTCACGGGTTCCGCCGGCACGGTCAAGAGCGAGAGCCTCCAGAAGCGTACGGTCTCCAACGTGACCAAGGCCATCGAAGGTCTGGTCGCCGGCGTGACCACCACGGCCGGCTCCGGCCAGCCGGGTGAAGGCGCTTCCATCCGCATCCGCGGTACCGGCTCCATCAACGCCTCCAGCTCCCCGCTGTATGTCGTGGACGGCATTCCGTTCGACGGCAACATCTCCTCCATCAACCCGAACGACATCGAGAATATGACCATCCTCAAGGATGCGTCCGCTTCCGCACTGTACGGTGCACGTGCCGCCAACGGCGTCGTGATGATCACCACCAAGCGCGGTGCCGAGGGCAAGGCCAACATCAACCTCAAGGCGACGGTGGGTCTGCAGTCCCGTTCGGTCAAGGACTACGACGTGGTTACCCCGAGCGAGTTCGTCGAACTCACCTGGGAGGCCCTCAAGAACAGCTACGTGCTGAACAACGGTTATACCGATGTGGATGCGCGCGCTGCCGCCGCCGGCGACCTGAGCGGCGCCCTGGGCGGACAGAATTACAACCCCTGGAAGAACTACACCTGGGCCACCCTCATCGACCAGTCCACGGGCAAGCTGATGGCAGACGCCGTCCCCGCGTGGGATGAGAGCTGGATGGACGCCCTGACCAACAAGCAGGCGATCCGCCAGGAATACCAGCTGGGTATCAGCGGCGGCGACCGCAAGACCAAGTACGCCTTCTCCTTCGGCTACCTCGATGACAAGGGCGTCCTGATCACCACCGCCTTCAAGCGTTACTCCATCCGCGCCAACGTGGACCACGAGATTACCGACTGGTTCAGCGCCGGCGCCAGCGCCAGCTACGCCTACACCTGGCAGAACAGCTCGCAGTACTCCAGCACCCAGACGGGCAATGCCTGGTACACCGCCCAGTTCATGGGCCCGATCTACCCGGTCTACCTGAAGGATGAGAAGGGCTTCGACCTGCTGGACGGCAACGGAAACAAGCAGTACGACTACGGTATCGAGTACGGCCGCCCGAAGGGCAACCGCTTCAACGCCGTGGGCGACCTCTATGACAACAAGTACGAGACCCTCCGCGACAATACCAGCATCCGTGCCGTCGCCACCCTCGGCGGCGACAAGGACGTGATGGGCATCTTCAAGGGCCTGAGCCTGAGCACCAACTTCGGTGCCGACATCACCGGCCGTTACATCACCTCGTACTACAACCCTTATCACGGTGACGGAACTTCCGTCAACGGTGAGATCGACAAGTACAGCACCCGCACCTTCTCCTACACCTGGAACCAGATCCTGAAGTACGAGCGCACCTTCAACGACTTCCACCTGCTGGCCCAGGCCGGTCACGAGTACTACAACTATCAGTACAAGTACCTCTACGCCGAGCGCACCCAGGTCTATCCGGGCCTCTATGAAATCGCCCCGGCTGCCGGTAACATCGACGCCAACTCCTATTCCGACGTCTACCGCATCGAGTCCTACTTCGGCCGTCTGGCCGCGGACTACAAGGATAAGTACTACCTCGAGGCCACCTGGCGTACCGACGGTTCCTCCCGCTTCTACGAGCCGAACCGCTGGGGTCAGTTCTGGTCCCTCGGCGCCTCCTGGCGCCTCTCGCAGGAAGACTTTATGCAGGACGCCAGCTGGATCGACAACCTGACCCTCCGCCTGAGCTACGGTGAGCTGGGTAACGACGGTCTGGACAAGTACTATGCCTGGCAGTCCTTCTACGACCTTACCTGGCCGAACGCCAACAACCCCGGCGCCCTCGTCAGCTCCCTGGCCAACCCTGAGGTCTCCTGGGAAAAGAAAGGCACCTGGAACTTCGGTCTCGAAGGCACCTTCTTCAACCAGCTCCTCAACGTCACCCTCGAGTACTACAACGGCCTGACCAGCGATATGCTCCTCAGCTACCCGATGGCCCTTTCGACCGGTTTCGGCGGCTATGACGCCAACGTCGGTTCGATGCGCAACCGCGGTTTCGAAGGCACCGTCCGCGTGAACTGGCTCAAGAGCGGCAACGTCCGCGCCAGCAGCACCCTGATGGGTTATCTGAACCGCAACAAGGTCATCAAGCTCACCAGCGAGTCCCCGAGCATCCTGAGCGGCAACCAGCTCATTATGGAAGGCCTTCCTATCTATTCCTGGTACACGCCGCGTGCAGCCGGTGTCGATCCCGCCACGGGCCGTATGCTCTACTGGGCTTACAAGGAAGTTGCCAAGGATGCCACCGGCGACGAATTCGCCAAGAGCTACGAGATTCCCAACACCATTCATCTTGAGGACGATCCTGACGGCAAATTCAAGGCCGGCGACCCGATCTTCGGTTATGAATATACGACCAGCAGCACCAGCGAGGCTACCAACAGCAAGTACCTCGGCCACGGCAGCCGCGAGCCGCTCTTCCAGGGTTCCTTCGGTTCCGACTTCCAGTTCGGTCCCGTGGACTTCAGCTTCCTGACCACCTTCTCCGTGGGCGGTTACGTCTGGGATTCCGTGTATGCAAGCTCTATGGAGGTCACCTATGCCGGTGACACCTGGAACAAGCACGCCCTCCGCCGCTGGCAGAAGCCGGGCGACGTGACCGACGTGCCTCTCGTGCAGCTCGGTTCCACCAACATCGCCGCCGACCGCTGGCTGATCGACGCTTCCTACTTCGCCATCAAGTCCATCCAGCTCGGCTACACCCTGCCTGCCAAGTGGACGCAGATGGCTGGCATCAAGTCCCTGCGCGTCTTCGCCGTCGGCGACAACCTGTGGCTCTTCACCAAGCTCAACGGTCTCAACCCTCAGTACAATATGACGGGTGGTACCAGCTGGGCCTACACTCCGACCCGGGCCATTTCCCTGGGTATCGACATCAACTTCTAATATAAGGAGACTACGGATATGAAAAAGATACTTTTTGCTTTGATGGCCCTCGCGACCCTGTCGCTGGCTTCCTGCAACAAGGAGCTCCTCAATACCAACCCGACCGACGCCGTGTCCGGCGACACGATGTTCACCGACACCGACGGCGCTATGATGGCCCTCAACGGAACGTTCCGCTACTTCTGGCAGTGGGGCGTCACCACCACCGGCAACTACCACCAGTGCTTCGGCCCGCAGAGCTACAGCCTGATGGCCGACCTGATGGGTGAGGATATGGTGCAGGCCGCCCAGGGTAACGGCTGGTTCTGGTTCGACTACCGCTACAACGTCAAGACCCGTTACACGGCCAGCACCTGGAGGTCCTACGATGTTTGGAACTACTACTACACGCTGATCGCCAACGTCAACTACATCCTCGACGCCGCCGAGCAGATCGAGGGCGACCCTCAGCTGATCAACTACATCCTCGGCAACGCCTACGCGCTCCGCGCTTACTCCTATGCCTACTGCGGAATGGTTTTCGCCCGCAGCTACATCGGCCACGAGGACCGTCTGTGCATTCCGATCTACACCGAGCCGACCTTCGCCGGCACCACCGGCAAGCCCCGCTCCACCAACCGCGAGGTCTATGCCCAGGCGATGTCCGACATCAACAAGGCCATCGAGCTGATCGGCGACCAGACCCAGAAGCACGTCTCGCACATTGACAAGTATGTCGCCAACGGCATCAAGGCCCGCATCGCCCTCTATATGGGTGACTACCAGACGGCCCACGACGCCGCCGTGATCGCCGTCAAGGGCGGTTCCATCGATTACGACACCAACTTCCGCTACAACGACGCTTCCCACGCCGGCGTTCTCTGGGGCGCGGAGATCATCTCCACCCAGGGTACGACCAACCCGCAGTTCCTGGCCCATATGGACTACCGCTTCGGCGGCTACGGCGATGCTTCCCGCAAGTGCGCCAGCGCCTGGCTGTATGCCAAGATGAAGACCACCGACAAGCGTGCCACCGACTGGTGGAGCTACGAGGTCCTGAAGGACGGCGTGACCAAGGGTTACCAGCAGTACAAGTTCCTCTTCAAGGATCCTTCCGACCCGCAGACCGGCGCCGACCATATCTTTATGCGTGCCGCCGAGATGCAGCTCATCATCGCCGAGACGGCCTGCCGCCTGGGCAACGAGTCCGAGGCCAAGGAGGCCCTGAACGCGCTGATGAAGACGCGTGACGCGGACTACGACTGCTCCAACAAGACCGGCACCGCCCTCGCCACCATTACCACCGATGAGACCGGTTCCCTGCTTGAGGAGATCATCCTCCAGCGTCGTATCGAGCTCTGGGGCGAGTATGGCCGCATCTATGATATCAAGCGTCTGCGCCAGGGCTTCATCCGCACCGTCGAGATGGGCCACCCGGCCGCCGCGCTGATGACCAACCTCCACCTGGACGATCCCGAGTCCTTCGACTGGGTGCTCACCATCCCGCAGAAAGAGTTTGACGCCAACAAGCAGATGGTCCAGAACCCGATCGAGAGCTACGCCACCGCTACGGAAGGCGACGATCCCGCCCTGACTCCTCCCGCTCCCGCAGCTGAATAATCACTTTAAGAACGAACGCATATGAAAAATATTTTCAAAAGCATTTTCGTATTGGGCATCGCCGGTCTGTCCTTCGTCGCTTGCAACGTGGACGCTGTCGGCACGCTCTATGACCTGGAAGGCAAGTCGGGTGTTTCATTCCCGAAGACCATCGCCAGCGATACCGAAGTGAACGCCAAGGCGTCGTCCTTCTCCATTCCCATCGTCCGCGGTTCGGCCGACGGTTCCCTGACCGTGAACCTCGCCTCCACGATGCCCGAGGGCGTCAAGGTCCCGTCCTCCGTGACCTTCAACGCCGGAGAGTATGAGGCGGAAGTCCTGCTGGACATTTCCGATATGGAGGTCGGCAAGACCTACAAGGGTGCCGTGAAACTGGCCGACGAATCCCAGTTCGACAAGAATACGGCCATCTCCGCCATCAACGTGACGCTGGCGAAGGCCTATACCTGGGTTGATATGGGCAAGGGCCAGCTGTTCGACCAGCTTGCCCTGCAGGTGAGCGCCACCGACCTGGGTATCATCGACGTCACCATTATGCAGGCCGAAGGCTTCAACCGCTGGAGGATTATGGAACCGTTCCCGAAGTCCCAGCTCATCAAGGCCTGGGGCGAGGATTACGTGACCTATGCTCCGACCAGCGTCATCGAGTTCTACTCGGATGACGAAGGGAACATCTCCTTCACTTCGCTGCCGATCAAGACGGGTCTGACCTATGTCGACCTGGCCGACAACGCCTACATCTACTACTATAAGCCCAGCGACTATTCGTCCAACTATGCGGATCTAGACGCTGACAACTGCTTCGTGATGGACAAGGTCGCCCAGTTCGCCTTCGGTGCCAACATCGAGAATACGAACTACGGCTTCGGTGTGATCTATATGTACCTGAGTCTGCCCGGCGGTCCGGACCTCAACGCACTGCTTCAGTAAGCTTAGCGGCTTCTTTGATAAACGGACACGGTTTTCCCGTGTCCGTTTATTTTGTTATATTTGTGGTCCTACATCAAATGCAATAGTTTTTCTTAAGCGATGAAACAACCCATATTCTTTTTTCTGGCCTGCCTGCTGGCCGTAGCCTGCACCCGTGAGACTGCGCCCGAGGCGGCCGCCCCTGCGGAGTCCGGGACCGTCGTCCAGGTGCCCGCCGGATCCGTGCCCGGCATCATCCGGGTCAAGTTCCGGCAGGAACCCGTCGCCACCAAGGCAGCGGAGGGCCTGGACCTGTCCGCACTCGGAAACTATACCCTTACCCGGACCTTCCCGCCCGCAGGAAAGTGGGAGGCGCGCCATCGCGCCGCCGGCCTGCATCTGTGGTATGACGTTACTTTCGACGAGTCTCTTCCGCTCACGAAGGCCGGAAGCGCCGTGTCTGCGCTGGAAGAGGTGGAGGAAGTGGAATTCGTTCCGATGGTGCGTACGCAGGAACTCGTATATCCCTTCAACGATCCGAAACTTCCGAAGCAGTGGCATTACCAGAACCCCGGCGGCCAGGCCCAGTGGGCCGAAGGCTGTGACGTGAACGCCTTCAACGCCTGGACCATCGAGACCGGCAAGCCGGAAGTGATCGTGGCGGTGAACGACCTCGGCGTGGATTACGCGCACGAGGACCTGGCGGCCAATATGTGGATCAACGAAGCGGAAAAGAACGGCAAGCCGGGCGAGGACGACGACAACAACGGCTATGTGGACGACATCTACGGCTATAGCTTTATGACCACGGATGGCAAGACCGCTATGGGCAAGATCGAGCCGGGCGACCACGGCACGCACGTGGCCGGCACGATCGCGGCCGTGAACAACAACGGCCTGGGCGGCGGCGGTGTGGCCGGCGGCGACGGCAGCCCGACCTCCGGCGCGCGCATTATGGTCACGCAGACCCTGGACGGCCGGAACGGCGCCCTCACCCCGCAGTCGTTCGTGTATGCGGCCGATAACGGCGCGGTGCTCATCAACTGCAGCTGGGGCTTCACAAACAATGAACAGGAGACCCCGAAGTCGTATGTCGATGCCATCAACTATTTCAATACCTATGCCGGCCTGGACGAAAACGGCAACCAGACGGGCCCGATGGCGGGCGGCCTGATCATCTTCGCCGCCGGTAACGACGGCCGCGAGATCGAGCATCCCGCGATGGACGACAACGTCTTCGCCGTGGCGGCGCTCAGCGCCAATTACGTGAAATCCTACTACACCAGTTTCGGTGAATGGGTGGACATTTCCGCGCCGGGCGGCGACGCCAACCGGAGCGTGTACGTGTATTCCACCCTGCCCGACAACCAGTACGGCAATATGCAGGGTTCCTCGATGGCGGCCCCGCACGCGACGGGCGTGGCCGCGCTGATCGTCTCACATTACGGCGTCGGCCGCAAGGGCTTCACCCGCGACAAGCTCATCTACCTGATGCAGAGCACGGCGAACAAAAAGGCCCTCGAGGAGAACGGTTCCTATGCCACGCGCCTGGGTGCCGGCCTGATCGACGCCTACGCCGCCTTGAAGGCGGAGACCTCCGGCGCCGCTCCCAATCCAGTCAAAGACCTCAAGGGCGAGGCGAAAGCCAACAGCATCACCCTGAGCTGGTCGGTTCCGGCCGCCGTGGAAGGGGAGACGCCCTATGCCTACAACATTTTCTACAGCAAGGCTTCCCTCGCATCGCTGGATCCCGCGAAACCGGGTTCCGGCGTGGAGAAGATCCGCATCTTTGGCGCAGGCAAGCCCACGGGCACGAAACTGACCGAGACGCTCTCCGAACTGGAGTTCGGCACCGCTTACCATTTCCGCATCTGCTCGGAGAACCTGCTGGGCACCTTCTCCGCCCTGTCCTCCGACCTGACGGTCCGCACGATGGCCAACAGCAGGCCGGAGATTACGCCGCTGGACGGCACTTCGATGACCCTGGCGGCTTTCGAGACGAAGTCGTTGCGCTTCCGCCTGTCCGACGCGGACGGCCACGCGCTGAGCTATGAAGGCGATGCGCTGCCCGGCCTGACTTACAAGCAGGACGGCGATGTGCTGAGCCTGACCGTCAATGCACTCCAGGTGGAGGAAGGTGCCACGCACGAAGGCTCCTTCACCGTCTCGGACGGTTACGAGACCACCACGCAGGCGTTCAGTTACACGGTCAAGGTGAACAACGCGCCGGTGGTTACGGAATCCTTCGTGGACTGCATCTTCACCTCGATTTCGGAAAGCAGGACCTTCGACCTGACGAAGTTCTTTATGGATTTCGACGGCGAGACGCTTTCCTACACCGTGCAGCAGACTTCCGCGACCGGCAGCATCGTTGTGAAGGCGTCGGTGGACGGCTCGACCCTGACGCTTACCGGCAACAGCTATGGCGTTGCCAATGTGTCCGTTTACGCGGCGGATGCCCGCGCCGTTACCGGGCAGTTTTTCCGCGTGCTGGTGCGTGACGCCGCCCGGACCTACGACATCTATCCCAACCCGTTCAAGGACTACCTGAACATCGGCACGGGGGAGAGCCGGACGGTGGACATCACCGTTTCCAACAAGGCCGGGGCCGTAGTCTTCTCCCAGGAAAACGTAACGCTGGATCCTTTCCAGCCGTTCTCCACGAACCTGCACGACCTGCCCGGCGGCACCTATTACGTCCGCATCGGCGACGAGCGCCATACCATTGTGAAACAGTAAAATCCGAGTGCTATGAAAAAGATCTGCGCTTTTTTATTCGCGATATCGTTTGCCCTGTGCGCTTCCGCGCAGGCCGTTCCTTCCTTGCTGATCGGTTCCGATCCGGTGGCCTTCTCCACCGGCGGCGCCGCCCTGGCGCGTCCCGCCGACGCTTTTGCCGTGGACAATAACGCTGCGGCGATGTCGCTGTCGGCCGGCACTTTCGACGTGGCCGCGACCTACGGAAAGTGGGCGCCGAAGACGGCGGACAATATGGTGGTGGGCTTGGGAACCTTCTACAAGGTCAACGACAAGCTCGCCCTCGGCCTGTCCGGCCGGGTGCTGCGCGACCAGCCGTACGACATTGCAAGTGCCGGCGGCCAGGTCACGGGATCCTTCACGCCGATGGACATCGTGGCCGGTCTGGGACTCTCCTATGCGGTGATGGACGGCCTGTCCCTGGGCGTGAGCGCGCGGATGGTGTCATCCTCGATCGCCGCCGATATGAAAGGCACGTCCTTCGCCGCCGACATCACGGCGATGTACGCCCAAGATGCTTTCAGCGCTGCGCTGGGCGTGTGTAACTTAGGCTCCCCGATGAGTTACGGCGGTGCGAGCTACGCCCTGCCGATGCTCGTCAGGGCCGGCGGCGCGTACTCTGCGGCCGGACTGACCGCCAGCGCCGAGGTGGACTACCTGTTCAGCGGTGCGCTGATGGCGGGACTGGGGCTGGAATACGGCATCGAGGACATCGTTTTCCTGCGGGGCGGTTTCCACTACGGCGACGCCGCCAAGGCCATTCCGACCTATGCATCGCTCGGCCTGGGCGTCAAATACGCCGGCGCGCACATCGACCTGGCTTTCCTGACGGCCTCCAAGACCATCGGAAACAGCCTGATGCTCTGTCTGGGATACGCTTTCTAGACGGACGGGTGGTTCCCCGACGGGCGGACGAAAATTATTTTTCGTGCAGTTGCTCGAAAAACCAATTTCCGCTCCGCCCTCCACAACGCCTACGCACGCCACCCGTCCGTCAGGGTTCTACCCAGTGAATGAGGGCGCCGCTGCGCTCCATTCCGCGGAACCAGGTCATCTGCCTTTTGGCGAACTGATGAATCGCAATGGCGAGCTTCTCACGCATTTCGGCGTAGGGGAGCTCGCCTTGCAGATATAGCGTGACGAACTTGTATTCCAGGCCGTAGGAGATCAGCGTTTCGGCTGGAACGCCGCTGTCGAGCAGACCCCGGATCTCTTCGACCATCCCTTCCTTCAGGCGGGCGTCCAGCCGGGCGTCGATGCGCGCGTTGCGCGTGTCCCGGTCCACCAGCGTGCCGATGAAGAAAGGTTTCTGTGGGAACCCCTCGCGGGAAAGGGCCTCCCGGGCGGCGCTCAGGGGCTGTTTTTCCGAGAAGTCATAGCCGCGCGTGACGGCGTTGATGTACATCCCGGTGCCGCCGCAGAGGATGGGCACGGCCCCGCGGCTGCGGATGTCGGCGTACGCTTTCAGGAAATCCTGCTGGAACTGCCATACATTGTACTGCGTGCCGGGTTTGGCGATATCGATGAGATGGTAGGGAACCTCGCCGTATTCCGCGAGGTCCTTGCCTGTGCCGATGTCCATCCTGCGGTAGACCTGCCGGGAGTCGGCGGAGATGATCTCGGCGCCGGTGACGGCGGGGCCGTCGGTCATCCGGGCGGGGCAGCCCTCGAACAGGCCCAGGGCCACGGCGGCGCGGATCTCTTCGGCCAGGCCGACGGCGTAGCGGGTCTTTCCGGAGGCGGTGGGGCCCAGCACCACGATCAGGTCGCATCTGCCCGCGGCATAGTCCCGCGCAACCTGCGCGAGGTCAAGCTGCTCTGCCTGAGGCAGTTCGGCGGGGATGCTGTGCTTGAGGCGGGGCATAGGCGCTTAGTCTCTTTCCATCTCGCGGCGGATGTCCTTCTCCTTGATGGTGGCGCGCTTGTCGAACTCCTTCTTGCCCTTCGCCAGGGCGATATGGAGCTTGGCGTAGCCGTTCGCGGCGATGTATGCGCGCACCGCGACGATGGTCAGGCCCTTGGTCTTGACGGCCTGTGCGAGGTGCTTGAGTTCCCGTTTCGTCAGCAGGAGCTTGCGGTCGCGCAGCGGTTCGTGGCTGCTCCAGGCGGACGCCCAGAAGTAGGTGGCGATGTTCATCCCGCGCACGTACAGCTCGCCGTTCGAGAAGTAGCAGTAGGCGTCCTGCAGGGAAGCCTTGCCGGCGCGGATGGACTTGATTTCCGTGCCCACCAGCACGATGCCGGCGTCGTACTCCTCGAGGAACTCGTAGTCGAACGACGCCCGCTTGTTGGTGATCCTCACCTGCTGGGGCTTCTTCTCCTTGCTCATAAGCCGAAGGCCTGCCTGATGCGGTCCACGCCGTCCAGCAGCTCCCAGCCGAAGAACTGGATGCCGTCCTTGACGTAGGGCTTGCGGCCCATATGGCCGTAGGCGGCGGTGGGTTCGTAAATGGGGTTCTTGAGACCGAACTTGCGGGTGATAGCGGCGGGGCGCAGGTCGAAGAGCCTGTGGACCTTCTCCGCGATTTCCGCGTCGGAGAAACCGGTATGGTCGGTGCCGAAGGTATCCACGCATACGCTCACGGGCTCGGCCACGCCGATGGCGTAGGCCAGCTGCACGAGACACTCGTCCGCGACGCCCGCGGCCACGAGGTTCTTGGCCAGGTAGCGTGCGGCATAGGCGGCGCTGCGGTCCACCTTGGAAGGGTCCTTGCCGGAGAAAGCACCGCCTCCGTGGGC
>JAFYZZ010000063.1 GCA_017548445.1 Bacteroidales bacterium
CCGGGCGGTGGTGGAGGACGGTGTGGTGCGCAGCATCGCCACGCGCAACCTGGACAGCCACCTGCTGGAGGCGTCTCATTTCATCCTCGCCACGGGCGGATTTTTCTCCAAGGGTCTGAAATCCAACCCGTTCCGGGTGTATGAGCCGGTGTTCGGGCTGGACGTGGAATATGCCGAAGACCGCAACGCCTGGTACGATCCCGCCTTCGCCGGCGACCAGCCGTATATGCAGTTCGGCCTGAAGACCGACGCGCAGCTGCACCCCCTGTTGGGCGGGGAGCCCGTGAAGAACCTGTATGCCGCCGGCTCCGTACTGGGCGGAACCCGGCTCGAGTTCGGCAGCGGCGCCGGCCTGGCCGTCCGGAGCGCCTTCGCGGCGGTCGATAACATCCTGAACGAGCCTGCCCTATGAAACTGCAAGAATATACCGTCAGCAAGCACAACTTCGAGGAGTGTATGAAATGCACCGTGTGCACGGTCTACTGCCCCGTGCTGCAGGTGACCCCGCTGTATCCCGGCCCCAAGCAGGCCGGTCCCGACGGGGAGCGGCTCCGCCTCAAGGATCCGTTCTTCTTCAACTATGCCCTGAAGTACTGTATGAACTGCAAGCGCTGCGAGGTGGCCTGCCCGTCCGGGGTGGGCGTCGCGGACCTCATCCAGGCGTCCCGCATCAAGTATGACCGCACGCCGCCGAAGCTGCGCGACAGGATCCTCGCGTCCACCGACCTGATGGGCTCGGTGGCCCGTCCTTTCGCCCCCGTGGTGAACGCGGTCACGGGGCTCGGGGTCACGAAGTCCGTGCTGGACGCCACGCTGAAGATCGACCACCGGCGGAGTTTCCCGAAATACAGCGGCCGGGGGTTCGAAACCTGGCTGAGGAGGCGCGCGGACGAGCAGGCCGCCTTCCCGGAGCAGGTGGCTTATTTCCACGGCTGTTACGTCAATTACAACAATCCGCAGCTGGGCAGGGACCTGGTGAAGGTCCTGAACGCCTTGGGCGTGGGCGTGCAACTGCTGGAGAAAGAGAAGTGCTGCGGTATCGCGCTGATTACCAACGGGATGTCCAGGCAGGCCACCCGCCACGCGGAGCACAATGTCGCCGCCCTGCGCAAGGCCGTCTCGGACCGGGGGCTGAAGGTGCTCACCACCTCGTCCAGCTGCACCCTCACCCTGCGGGACGAGTATCCCAACCTGCTTGGCGTGGACAACGCCGACGTGCGGGACTCCGTGCAGATGGCCGTCCGCTATATCTTTGAGCGTCTGGAGGCGGGCGCGACGCTGCGCTTCAAGCCCGGTTTCCGCAAGAAGGTGGCCTACCACGTGCCCTGCCATATGGAGCGTCTGGGCTGGGGCGTGTTCTCCGAGCGCCTGCTCCGGATGATTCCGGGCGTGGAGTTTACCCTGCTCGACTCCGCCTGCTGCGGCATCGCCGGCACATACGGTTTCAAGAAAGAGAACTACGAGGCCTCCCAGGCCGTGGGCGCCGCCCTGTTCGAACAAATCCGCGCCGTGGACGCGGAGGTGGTGGCCTGCGACTGCGAGACCTGTAAGTGGCAGATCGAGATGTCTACCGGCTACCGCGTGGAGAATCCCATATCCATCCTTGCCGAAGCGTTGGAAATATGAAAAGAATACTGATAATCCTGCCGCTGGCCCTTTGTGCCTGCCAGCCCAGAATCGACGTCCAGGCCCACCGCGGCGGTGCCGGGCTGATGCCCGAGAACACCGTTTCCGCGATGAAGAACGCCCTGGACCTGCACGTGAACACCCTGGAATTCGACCTCCAGCTGTCCGGTGACGGCCAGGTGGTCGTGTCCCACGACAATTACTTTCATCCCCGGTATTCCACCCGTCCCGACGGCTCGCTCATCCTGGAAGATGATCCGAAGGAATACCTCTACACGATGCCCTACGACAGCATCGCGAAGTACGACGTCGGGCTGCGGCCGGTGGACCGCTGGCCCGGCCAGGCCAAGGTGCACGAGGTGAAACCCCTCGCCGGCGAGCTGATCGACTTCGCCGAGGATTATGCCCGGCAGATCGGCTTGAAGCCGGTGAACTACAACATCGAAATCAAGTCCTGGCCCGGAGAAGGGGAGGGGACGCTCTGGCCCGAATACAAGGTCTTCTGCGACACCTGCATCCCGCTGCTGCTTTCCAAGAACCTCGGCAAACGGCTGATCGTGCAGTGTTTTGATGTCCGTGCCTTGAATTATATGCACGCGAAATGGCCGGAGCTCACGCTGTCCTACCTCACCGAAGACTACGACGGGGGCGATATCGAAAAGCTCCTGGGCAACCTGGATTTCGTGCCGCGGTGGTGGAGTCCGGAGTCCAGCGTGGTCACGCCCGAAAACGTGGCCTGGTGCCATTCTCACGGCATCGGCGTGGTGCCCTGGACGGTGGACGATCCGGCCGAGATGCGCCGCCTGGTGGACTGCGGCGTGGAAGCCATCATCTCCAATTATCCCGACATCCTCATTGAAACCGTAAGATAATGCTCAAGTTCCTTCAGCAGCCCGCCTACAAGCCGGCCGAGACCGGTCCCGCCGCGGATGCGAAATACAAGCGGATGCGCCTGCAGGTGTTCCTCGGCGCCTTCATCGGCTACGCCGGATTCTACCTGGTGCGCAAGAACCTCTCGATGGCCATCCCGGCGATGGCCCCGCTGGGCTTCCAGAAGACCGAACTGGGCTTCGTCCTGGGCCTGAACGCGGCGGCCTACGCGTTGTCCAAGTTCCTGATGGGCAGCGTGTCCGACCGCTCCAACGCCCGCGTGTTCCTGCCACTCGGCCTCATCCTCACCGCCATCTCGATGTGCTTTATGATCGTGCCCATCCAGTGGATCGGGGCGGAGCACAAAGCGCTCGCCATCCTGGTGATGGGCGTGCTGAACTGCCTGGTGGGCTGGTTCAACGGAATGGGCTGGCCCCCTTGCGGCCGCGTGATGACACACTGGTTCTCGCCCGGCGAAAGAGGTACGATGATGAGCATCTGGAACTGTGCGCACAACGTGGGCGGCGCGCTCGTGGGGCCGATGGCCACCTACGGCGCCGCCTGGTTCGGCAGCTGGTTCTACGGTGCCCACGAGGAGCTTTATTTCCTTATCGGCACCTTCGCATTCCCGGCGGCCGTGGCGCTGTTCATCGCACTTCTGGCCTATGTGCTGCTGCGCGACACGCCCCAGAGCTGCGGTTTGCCGTCCGTGGAGGCCTGGCGGAACGACTATCCCAAGAACTACTCCGAGAAGCACGAGCAGACGCTCTCCACGAAGGAAATCTTCTTCAAGCACGTGTTGAACAATAAGTTCCTCTGGTTCATCGCCCTGTCGAACGCCTTCGTGTATATGGTGCGCTACGGCTGCCTGGACTGGGCGCCGACCATCCTGACGGAAAAGGGAATCGACCTCAAGAGCGCCGGCTGGGCCTATTTCGCCTATGAGTTCGCTGCCATTCCGGGCACGCTGCTCTGCGGCTGGCTGTCGGACAAGCTCTTCCACGGCAAGCGGGCCCTGCCCACGATGATCTTTATGGCCCTGGTGCTGGTATTCGTGGTGCTGTACTGGCGGTATATCGACAACCTCGCCGTCGTGATCATCTGCCTGATCGGCATCGGCTTTTTCATCTACGGCCCGGTGATGCTCATCGGCGTGCAGGCGCTGGACCTGGCGCCGAAGAACGCCGCCGGCACGGCCGCGGGCCTCACCGGTTTCTTCGGCTATTTCTTCGGTACCTTCCTGCTGGCGAACACCGTCATCGGCTGGGTGGCTCAGACGGCGGGCTGGAGCTGGACTTTCGTCCTGCTCGTCGCCGCCTGCATCCTCGCCATCCTCTTTATGGGGCTGACGCTGAAGCAGGAGCAGCGCTGAGCCTGATGCTTGCGCGGCCAGGCCCCGCGGGCGGACGAAAATTATTTTCCGGACAGGTTTGCCGGAAAACCAATTTCCGCTCCGCCCTCCACAATGCCTACGCCAGCCGCGCACGGAAAAGCCGACCCGACGGGCCGGCTTTTCTCGTTGAAGGGGCGCTACACCCGCTTAGAAGATGTAGTTCAGGCCGATGTTCATACCCAGGCCGGTGCCGTCGTTGGGATCGAAACACTTGCCGAACTCGAAGTTGATGTTGAAGTTCTGGTTCATAATCACGTGCAGGCCGGCGCCGGCGCTCATATGGAGCTTCTCGGCATTGCCGGTGTACAGACCGTAAACGGCAGAGAAGGAAGTATCGACGGATAGATTCGGCACCAGGTCCAGCCTCTTCATCTGCTCCAGCCGGTACGGACTCACGACCATACCCATATCGAAGAACGGATTCAGGGCGAGTGCCCAGTTCTGGTTGATCCAGCGGAACTTGGCGAAGGTCCAGCGCAGTTCGGTGTTCATCCAGGCATAGCTGTTGCCCTGCAGGCGGTTGGTGATGGTTCCGCGGAGGGTGCAGGTGGAACCAAGGCCTTCGGTATTGATCTGCTTCATATTGATGCTCTGGATGGTTTGCAGCATATAGAACGGGGCATTGCCGGCGACAAGGCCCTGGAAGGCTACGTGCGCACCAAAGACCAGGCGGTCGGCCAGCGGAACGAACTGCTTGAAGTGAACCGCCAGTTTCAGGTAGTTGTTGTCGTGCTTTGAGATGATGTCCGGCGAGCCGAACATATATACCTCCAGGTTGGTTCCGCGCGTGGGGTTGTTCTCGTGGTCGCGGGTGTCATATACGACGCCGAACTTGCCCTCCAGATGCTGGCCACCGTTCTTTTCCGCCTCAGGGATGACGCCGCTGGCGACGTAGATGTCATACAGGGAGACATCGTGTCCGCTCAGGCCCTTGTTCTCAGCGTGGCCGGTCTTGATGTTCCAGTAGGTGAGGCCGGCGGCCCAGCCCCAGTTGCTGTCGCCGAAGGCCCCCTGGAAACAGGTCTGGACGCGGAAGATGTCGCGGCGCATCAGGTAGAGGCCCTGGCCGTCTTCCGTAATCTTGTCGAATTCAGGGAGATACCTGGACGCGGCACCGTTGAATCCGTAAAAATTCGTGGTCTTGTTGCCGAACCAGGAAACTGCAGCCGACACGCGGATGCCCGGGATAAGGTATTTGCTGTCGAAGAAGGAATGGAGCACGGTATTGCCCTTGGAATAGCGGGAGATCTCCACGTTGGCCTTCCACATATATTCAGGATAGGTGGAACCGTCTCCGTACCAGTAGATGTCGGAGAGGACGCCGTAGTGCCAGCCCAGGTCGGAAGAATAGCCGATGGCGGGCAGGGGCCCGAAGTTGAGGCCGGTCTTGGTGATTTCTTCCTGTGCGGAAGCGGTGAGCGCGGCTGCAAGTAGGACCGCGACGGTGAACAAATGTTTCATTGTTGTGATTAATGTGGTTACAAAAGTGTACAAATATAGTTATATTTGTCTTACTGACAAAAACCCGAACTGTTTATGAGCAAGTACATCCTGGCGCTGGACCAGGGCACCAGTTCCTCCCGCGCCATCGTCTTCGACCACGAAGGCGGCATCCGCTCCACCGCCCAGATGGAGTTCCCCCAGTATTTCCCGCAGCCCGGCTGGGTGGAGCACGACCCGATGGAAATCTGGTCGTCCGAGGCTGCCGTCATCGCGGAAGCCATCTCCAAGATCGGCATCGGCGGCAAGGACATCGCTGCCATCGGCATCACCAACCAGCGGGAGACCACCGTCGTCTGGGACGCCGAGACGGGGCAGCCCGTGCACCGCGCCATCGTGTGGCAGGACCGCCGCACGTCCGCTTTCTGCGATGAGCTCAAGTCGCGCGGACTCGTGGACAAGATCCGCGAGAAGACCGGCCTGATCATCGACGCCTATTTCTCCGGCACCAAGATCAAGTGGATCCTGGACAACGTGCCCGGCGCCCGCGAGCGCGCCGAGGCGGGCAAGCTGCGCTTCGGCACCGTGGACAGCTGGCTCGTCTGGCAGCTTACGCGGGGTGAGGTGCACATTACCGACGTGTCCAACGCATCCCGCACGATGCTGTTCAATATCAATACGTTGGAGTGGGATACCGAACTGCTGGAACTGTTGGACGTGCCCGCTTCGATGATGCCCCGGGTCTGCTCCTCCTCCGAGGTGTACGGCTACACGAAGACGACCATCTTCGCGCACGAGGTGCCCATCGCGGGCATCGCGGGCGACCAGCAGGCGGCCCTCTTCGGGCAGATGTGCACCACCCCCGGCTCCGTGAAGAACACCTACGGCACAGGCTGCTTCCTGCTGATGAACACCGGGCAGAAACCCATCCTCTCCCGCAACAACCTCCTCACCACGGTGGCGTGGAAGATCGGCGACACGGTGAATTACGCGCTAGAGGGGTCCATCTTCGTGGGCGGCTCCGTCGTCCAGTGGCTCCGCGACGGCCTCGGGCTCATCCGCTCCTCGTCCGAGATCGAGGCGCTGGCCGCCGGCGTGCCGGACAACGGTGGCGTCTATTTCGTGCCTGCCCTGACGGGTATGGGCGCGCCGTACTGGGACCAGTATGCGCACGGCGTCATCTGCGGGCTCACCCGCGGCACTACCGCCGCCCATATCGCCCGGGCCGCGCTGGAGGGCATTGCGTTCCAGACGATGGACATCGTGGGCGCGATGGAAAAGGACGCCGGCGTGCGCCTGGCCGAGCTGAAGGTGGACGGCGGCGCTTCCCGGAACAACCTGATGATGCAGTTCCAGGCCGACATCCTGGGCACCGCCGTCATCCGTCCGGAGGTCACCGAGACCACGGCGATGGGCGCCTGCTACCTGGCCGGCCTGGCCGTCGGCTTCTGGGGCTCGCTCGACGAGATCCGCAGCCAGTGGAAGGCGGAGCGCACGTTCACGCCGTCCGGCGCGGATATGTCCGGCGTGAAGGCCGGCTGGGCCGATGCGATTTCCAGGACACTCACCCGCAAATAACCCTGAACTATGCAACAGTATATCTTTGAATTCATCGGCACGCTGGTGCTCGTGCTGCTCGGCGACGGCGTCTGCGCCGCCACCTCCCTCAACCATTCCAAGGCGAAAGGCGCCGGCTGGGTGGTCATCGCCCTGGGTTGGGGCCTTGCCGTGATGATGGGCGTGCTGGTCGCCGGCCCGGTGTCCGGGGCGCATCTCAACCCCGCCGTATCCCTGGGTCTGGCCATTGCAGGTACCTTCCCCTGGGCTTCCGTGCCCGGCTATATCGTCGCCCAGATGCTGGGCGGCTTCGTGGGCGCCGTGCTCGTGTGGATTTTCTACAAGGACCACTACAAGGCCACTTCCGACCAGCCCGATACGATGCTGGGCACCTTCTGCACGATGCCAGCCATCCCGAACCGCTGGCGCAACTTCCTGTGCGAAGTCATCGCCACCTGCCTGCTGGTGTTCGTGATCCTGGCCCTCGGCACCAACGGCAACGCCTTCAGCTTCGCCGGGGCCGCCGCCTCCACCGGAGCCATCGGATCCTGGCCCGTCACCTGCCTGATTATGTCCATCGGTATGTCGCTCGGCGGCACCACGGGCTACGCCCTGAACCCGGCGCGCGACCTCAGCCCGCGCTGCGCCCACGCCGTGCTCCCCATCGCGGGCAAGCGCGACAGCGGCTGGAGCTACAGCTGGATTCCCGTC
>JAFYZZ010000064.1 GCA_017548445.1 Bacteroidales bacterium
CACGTAAAGGGCGCATTCACCGATGCGCATACGGACCACGCGGGCAAATTCGAGCAGGCTGACGGCGGGACGCTCTTCCTGGACGAGATCGGCAATATCCCCCTGCATCTGCAGGCAAAACTGCTGCGTGTGATCCAGAGCCGCAGCGTGGTGCGGGTCGGCGGCAGCCAGGCGATTCCTGTCAACATAAGACTTATCTGCGCCACTAACATGGACATGGAGCAGCTGGTCCGCGAAGGCCGCTTCCGGGAAGACCTGTATTATCGCATCAACACCGTCCATATCGCCCTGCCGCCGCTTCGGGAGCGCCAGGAAGACATTGTCCCGCTGGCGCAGATATTCCTGGAGCGCTTTGCTGCCAAATATCACAGGCCCCTGACGGAGATCGCTCCGGAAGCGGCCGAGGCCTTGAAGGAGCAGAACTGGAACGGCAATATAAGGGAACTGCAGAACTATATCGAGAAGGCCGTAATCCTTTCTGACGGCAAAGTATTGACGCTGAATGATCTCCAGATAGGTGCCCGCTCGGAATCGGCTGGTGCAGCCTCCTGCTTAACCGGAGGCCTCCTCCGGAATGAGGCCGAGGAGGAGCGCCTGGTCCGCGAAGCAGTGGAGCGCAGCAACGGCAATATCTCCGCAGCAGCGAAGATGCTTGGCGTCAGCAGGCCGACACTCTACGCCAAAATGAAGAAATACGGCCTATAGTCATGTTGACCTGGCAGACCATATTGCTTGTCGTCATCGTCGCGGTCGTCGTGACGTTGATCGCTGTGCTCAGGACCAGGCACCGTGACATCAGGAAGGTGGCATATATGATGGATGCGCTGGAAGACGGCGAACTGAACTTCCGCTTCAAGGACAGCAACAGGTTCAACCGCACGCTCAACCGTATCCGCACCATCTTCGAGAAGCAGCGCCAGGAGCACGAGCAGGATTCGTGGACCAAACTGATCCGCGTGCTGACGCACGAAATCATGAACACGGTCTCGCCTATCGCATCCCTGTCCGACGCCATGGCAAAGTCCGTTGACGAGAGCGGCCACAGTGAACTGGACATAAAGGCGGGATTGGAAACGATTTCGGATTCTTCGAAGAACCTGATTGGCTTCGTGCAGACCTACCGGCAGCTCTCCGGCGTGGCAAAGCCAGTCCGGAAGGCACTGACCCTGCAGGAGCTGATGGACAGTGTCATATCGCTCAACAGCGAGTTCGCAGCCTCCTGCGGCGCCGTCTGCACCTACAGGCCGGAGGAGCCGGACCTGATGGTCTACGCCGACGAGGGACAGATTTCCCAGATACTCATCAACCTGATAAAGAACGCGTTGCAGGCCGGAGCGAAGCATATCGACATCAGCGCCCGGATGGATAAGGATGATGAAGTCATTGTGCAGGTAGCCAACGATGGCGAACCGATACCGGTATCGGCCCAGGAACAGATTTTCATCCCCTTCTATACCACCAAGAAAGAAGGTTCCGGCATCGGTTTGAGCATCTCCCGTCAGATCATGCGCAACCACAACGGCTCCATCGAACTGCTGCGGAGCGATGAGCGGCAGACCGTTTTCGAACTCCGTTTCCGGTAGTCTCCGAAGGAAAAAAGTGTAAAGTGTAAAACGAAAAGTGTAAAGAGTTGTAAAGACCTTTACACTTTTTTCGTATTCTTTTCGTGCGTTTCTTATTCACTGTCAACGTGTTATCTTGTTTGGCACGGCAAATGTTCCGTTTTTGCCTGGAGAATAATATATATACACGATGATAAAGCATTTTTTCATAACGTTACTGATTGTCGCTGCTCCGGGGCTTGCCGCAAATGCGCAAGCCCCGGAAGATGGCGGGGTGATGACCCTTCACGACTGCATGGAGTACGCGATCTCCAATTCGACGAAGATGCGTATCCAACAGGCAGCCATCGGGGATGCGCAGATTGCCAGGAGGGATGCCGCACTGAAGATGTTCACTCCTCAGATCAATGCGCAGACCTACGCGTACTACAATTTCGGCCGTTCCATCGACCCGCAGACGAACACGTATTTCAACACGACATCGTTCCACAACAACTATGGCGTGAACGCCGGATTCGACCTTTTCGACGGCTTCCAGGCGGTGAACAATTACAGGATCTCAAAGACCGGACTGTTGATCGCCGACTCCCAGGAAAAGCAGGTGGAGGGCGATATCTGCCTGGCGGTAATGGAAGCTTACTACAATGTGGTCTACTACAAGCGCCTCTGCGATGTGTATGAGGAGCAGGTCGCTACCGCCGAGACATCGCTGAAGAAAGCACGGCGCCAGGAGGAACTGGGCCAGAAAGGCCACGCCGATGTCATCCAGATGGAAGCCGACCTTGCCGACAGGCAGTACGACCTGACGAACACTTACAATATGTACTGCGACCAGAAGATGACCCTGGCCGACCTGATGTTCTGGCCGGTGGACGAAGAACTGGCCATCGACACTTCGATGCCGACGTGGGAGGAAGACCCCGTTGCAACCGATGCCGTGATAGATTTCGCCCTGGACCACAATCCCGCCGTCCGTATCGCCTCCTGGCAGCAGCAGAATGCCAAGCGCGAATTGAATACTGCAAAGTGGCAGACCCTTCCGTCTATGGGATTGTATGCCGGCTGGAGCACGAGCTACTATACCTATCAGGGCTCGCAGACTGCGGCCTTCCAGGACCAGTTCAGGAACAACGGCGGCGAGTATCTGGAAGTCTCCGTCTCCATACCTATCTGGAACCGGCTCAGCAAGCAGTCGACTATCTCCCGCAAGCGCAATGCTTTGCAAAAGGCTACCGCCGAGTACGACCAGAAGCTCCGGGATGTGGAAAGCGAGGTGAGAAGGGCAATCCAGGACTGCGACGGCGCTGCTACGGCCTGCCGGCAGGCGCAACGCAAGGCCGAGGTCCAGGAGGAGGCTTATACCCTGAACCTTAGAAAGCTGGAGCAGGGACTGATCTCCCCCCTGGAGTTCCAGACAGCGAACAACAACTACCTGAAAGCCAGGGCTGACGAGATGAACAGCCTGTTCAAATATCTCATCAAACAGGCAGTAGTCAGGTATTACAACGGTGTTGAATATATAGACCAATAACGATATGGACAAGATTATCGAAAAGAAGACCGGTTGGAGGGTGGCATTCACCAAGAAGGCCCTGCCGTGGTGGCTGGGAGCACTTCTGCTGGCATTCATCATCTATCTGTTCGTCCGGCCGAACGACAAGACCCTGCGCGTGGATCGCGACAGCATCACCACCGGCACCGCAGTCAGGGGCGAGTTCAACGACTATATCCGCATCAGCGGCCGCGTGCAGCCCATGACGACCGTGCAGCTGAGCCCTCAGGAAGGCGGCATAGTGCAGGCCATCCTCATTGAAGAAGGTTCCCGCGTACGCGCCGGAGATCCAATCCTCGTACTCAGCAACGACAACCTCGACCTCCAGATCCTCAATTCCGAGGCTGAGCTCGCCGAGAAGGAGAACATCCTCCGCAACACTCAGATCCAGATGGAGCAACAGAAGCTGGACATCCGTCAGAACCAACTCGAGTACGGGATCCAGGTCGACCGCCTGCGCCGCGCCTACGAGCAGCAGAAAGCCCTCTACGAGGACAAACTCATCGCCAAAGAGGACTACCTGAAGGCCGAGGAGGACTACCGCCTCGCTCAGCAGAAATACGAACTCATCCGCGAGCGCTCCAAGCAGGACAGCCTCTACCGCGGCACCCAGATCGACCGTATGGAAGAGAGTCTGGACAATATGCTTGTCAATATGTCGATGATCCGCAAGCGCAAGTCCAACCTTATCGTCAAGGCGCCCATCGACGGTGAGCTCGGCCTCCTGGACGTAGTCCTCGGCCAGAGCATCGCCAGCGGCACCAAGATCGGCCAGGTCAACTCCGTGGGCACTTACAAGGTCGAAGCACAAATCGACGAGCATTACATCGACCGCGTCGTGGCCGGCCTCGAGGCGACTTTCGAGCGCCAGGGCGAGACCTATGCCACGAGTATCCGCAAGGTCTATCCCGAAGTGCGCGACGGCAAGTTCCAGGCCGACTTCAAGTTCGAAGGCCAGCAACCCGACAACATCCGCGCCGGCCAGACCTACTATCTCAACCTCCAGCTCGGCCAGCCCGAAGAGGCTGTCATCATCCCGCGCGGCACATTCTACCAAAAGACCGGCGGCAAATGGATCTACGTCGTGAACAAGGACGGCAACAAGGCCGTCAAGCGCGAGATCCGCATCGGCCGCCAGAACCCGCAGTACTACGAAGTCCTCGAAGGCCTGGAGCCCGGCGAAAAGGTGATTACCTCCGGCTATGAGACATATGGTGATAGTGACGTATTGGTTTTTTAAGCTATGAACTCGAAAAGCGATATATGGATCAAGGTGCTGTCCCTGGGCGTGGGGCTGGCAGTGGGGATCGTACTCATTGCCAAGGTGTTCTTCGAACTGTCTTACGATAGTTTCTACAAGGACATTGATAGGGTGTATTCCATCTATACCTGGTATTCGCAGAATGGCGATGAGAATGATTATGGCCAGGTTAGCGGCGCCGTTGCGGTGGGCTTTATGGAGGAAGTGCCTGGCGTAGAAGCAGGGACTCGTACAACCTTTGTATTCAACGGCGACACTTATCAGGACGAGGATGGAAATAAACTGAAAGCTACGCTGGTTTGTGCAGACACCTGTTTCTTCACGGTTTTCGATCACCCGATTTTGGCAGGCGACCCGACAAAGGCGCTTGGAAAATGGGGGTCGGTGATGGTGAGCCGCAGTTTCGCCGAGAAACTCCTCCAATCGTCGCAGGATGACATCAGCAGCGTCCTCGGCCGCCAGATCGCCAATGAAGACCAGCTGGATTTCAAGGCGACCATCGAAGGTGTCTTCGAGGATTTCCCGAAAAACGGAAGCCTGGATTATGACATCCTGCTGTCAATGGCTACATATAGCGAGTGGAGCACAACCAACTGGCTGGGCAACGACCGCTACAGAGGATATGTGAAGCTTGCTCCCGGTGTGGCCCCGGCAACTCTCACAGATGCCATCCGGAAGATGCAGGAGGTCCACCAGCATATTGATGAGCTTGAAACACAGGGTTTGCAATTGAGGTACTATCTGAAGCCGTTCATCAAAATACACACATCATCCCAGGGCGTAAAGACTCAGATCATCCTGCTGTCTATCGTGGCGGCCCTGCTGATCCTTATCTCTCTGCTGAACTATATCCTTATTGTGATTTCGTCGCTGGTGAAGCGCTCGAAGGAAGTAGGTGTGCGGAAATGCTACGGAGCAGAAGGAAAGCATATCTACGGAATGTTGACGAAAGAGGCGCTGCTGCATATCGTATTGTCGCTGGCTTTGGCCGCGGCAATCATATTCGCAGGCCGCGGCATTGTCCAGAATTTGCTGGGCGTACCATTCACCACACTTCTGGTGCCTCAAAGCATTGCGGCCATTGTGGTGCTGCTGCTGTTTGTGATGGTTATCTCCATCGTTGTCCCGGCAGAGTTGTACAAGCGGATTCCGGTGGATGCGGCGCTTAAGAACTATACGGAGAATTCCCGCCGGTGGAAGCTGG
>JAFYZZ010000065.1 GCA_017548445.1 Bacteroidales bacterium
CAACGCTCCGCTATTACGGGGGAAGGTTCCCCCGACACCCCCTCGGTCGCCGGAGGCTCCGATATTCAGGGACCCCGCTACCGCCCGGGCGACCACCCGGCTGGCTGCAACTGCGCGGCTTGCGCGATGGAATACGGCTCGCTGATGGACCGCAGCCTGCGCCTCACCCTCGCCGAGGCGGCTTCCGGCTGGCTGGACGCCGAGCTGGAGAAGCAGCTGCCGCAGGGCTCGCCCGCCCGCATCGTCAAGCCGGCGGCGGGCTACGCCTCCTGCCCGGACCACAGCCTCAAGCGCGACATCCTCTCCCTGCTGCCCGACGGCGCCGGGCTGGACATCCGCCTGACGGAGTCCTGCGCGATGATTCCCGACGCCTCGATCTGCGGGCTCGTGTTCGCGCATCCTTCAGCTTCCTATCCCGAAATCCGGCAGCTCGACAGCGCCGTACTCGACGCCTACGCCGCCCGCCGCGGCTTCAGCCCCGACGAGCAACGGCAGTTCCTGGGTCATCTAGATGCCGGCTCCGTCCGTGAATAACGGCTGCTCGGTCGCGCGCGACTGCAGGATGCGGGAGCGCGGCGGCACGCTGTGCGTGAGCCAGACGTTACCGCCGACCACGGTGTCGTGGCCGATGGTCACGCGTCCGAGGACGGTCGTATTGGCATAGACCGTGACGTTGTCTTCCAGAATGGGATGGCGCGGCTCGTCGATCGGACGGCCGTCGGAGTCGTATTTGAAGTTCTTGGCGCCAAGGGTGACGCCCTGGTAGAGCATGACGTGGTTGCCGATCACGGTCGTGGCGCCTACGACGACGCCGGTGCCGTGGTCGATCGCGAAGTACTCGCCGATTTGCGCCCCCGGGTGGATGTCGATCCCGGTGGCGGAATGGGCCATCTCCGTGAGCAGGCGCGGCGCCACGGGAATCTCCAGCTCCAGGAGCTCGTGCGCCGTGCGGTAGTGAAGCATCACCTTGACGCCGGGATAGCAGAGCACGATCTCCGTGCGGTCGGTGACCGCGGGATCGTTGTCCGCAATGGCTTCCACGTCGGTGTGCAGCAGGCGGGAGATCTCCGGGATGCGCTCCATGAAGGCGTCGGCGCGCTTGTCGCCGGCGATCTTGCGGAGCACGCTCCGGATGGACATCATATCCAGTGCGCGGTCGTCCTGCCCGAGGTATTCGGGGAAGACGGTCCGGCGCATCAGCACCATCAGTTGTTTCAGCAGTTCTTCCATACTCCAAAGTTAAGAAAAATAAGCAATAACGAAAACTGCCGGTCCATAGGGGCCGGCAGTCTTCATATAGAGCATTCAGGATTTACAGCTCGTTGAGCTCCTGGTTCAGTTCGTCCTTGCGGCCGACGATGATATCCTGGTAGTTCTTCAGACCGGTACCGGCAGGGATGAGGTGACCACAGATCACGTTCTCCTTGAGGCCCTCGAGGTGGTCGACACGACCGCGGATGGCGGCCTCGCTGAGCACCTTCGTGGTCTCCTGGAAGGAAGCCGCGGAGATGAAGCTGTCGGTCTTGAGGGCGGCACGGGTGATACCCTGGAGGATCAGGCGGGCCGTCGCAGGCTGCGTCGGACGGGTGACCATCAGCGGCTGGCCCTGACGCTCGAGCGAGGCGTTCTCGCTGCGCATCTCACGGGCGCCGATGATCTGGCCGGCCTCGTACTTCTGGGAACCGCCGGCGTCCACCACGACAAGCTTGCCGTAGATCTGGTCGTTGACGTCCATGAAGCGCCACTTGTCCACCATCTCCTCGGAGAGGAACTCGGTGTCGCCCGGGAAGGTAATCTCGACCTTGCGCATCATCTGGCGTACGATGATCTCGAAGTGCTTGTCGTTGATCTTCACACCCTGGAGGCGGTAGACGGCCTGCACCTCATTGACGATGTACTCCTGCGCCTTGACCGGACCGAGGATGGACAGGATGTCGCTCGGCGACACGCCACCGTCGGACAGCGGGGAACCTGCGCGGACATAGTCGTTGTCCTGCACGAGGATCTGCTTGGTCAGCGGAACGAGATAGGACTTCTTGGCTCCGGACTTGTTGATGACGCTGATCTCGCGGTTACCGCGCTTGACGCTGCCCATCTTGACCTCACCGTTGATCTCGGAGAGAATGGCGGGGCTGGACGGGTTGCGGGCCTCGAAGAGCTCGGTGACACGCGGCAGACCACCCGTAATATCGCTGGCCTTACCGATGGCGCGCGGGATCTTCATGATCACGTCACCGACCTTGACCACGTTGCCGCTCTCGGCCATGACGTGGGCGCCGACAGGCAGGTTGTACTGCTTGAGGATGTTGGCGTTCTCGTCGACGATGAGCATGACGGGGCTCTTGGTCTTATCCTTGGATTCGATGATCACCTTGTCGGTGCTGATGGAGAACTCGTCGGCGGCGTCCTTCTGGAAGGTGGAGCCTTCGATCATGTTCTCGAAGCGGACCGTACCGGCGGTCTCGACGATCGTCGTAGCGTTGTAGGCATCCCACTCGCAGATCATGTCGCCCTTGACCACCTTGTCACCGTCCTTCTTGTACAGCACGGCGCCGTAGGGGACATCGTACTGGGAGAAGGTGATGCCGGTGTTCTCGTCCATGATGCGGAGTTCGGCCATGCGGCTCACGACCACGCTCTCGATGGTGCCGTCTTCCTTGACGCGCTCGATGGTACGGAGTTCGTCGAACTTGAGGACGCCCTCGTACTTGGACTCGATGGAGGAGTCGGCGGCGGAGGAAGAGGCGGTACCACCCACGTGGAAGGTACGGAGGGTCAGCTGCGTACCAGGCTCACCGATGGACTGGGCGGCGATGACGCCGACCACTTCGCCCTTCTCGACCATGCGGGAGGTAGCCAGGTTGCGGCCGTAGCACTTGGCGCAGACGCCCTTGCGGCTCTCGCAGGTGAGCACCGAACGGATCTCCACCTGCTCGATCGGCAGGGAGTCGATCAGGTCGGCTTCCTTCTCACGGATCTCCTCGCCGGCCTTGATGATGAGCTCGCCGGTCAGCGGGTTGAAGATGTCGTGGACGGAGGTACGGCCGAGGATACGCTCGCCGAGGGACTCGACGACTTCGTCCTTGTTCTTGATCGCGGTGGCGATCAGACCGCGGAGCGTGCCGCAATCCTCTTCCGTGATGATCACGTCGTGGGACACGTCCACCAGACGGCGGGTCAGGTAACCGGCGTCAGCCGTCTTGAGGGCGGTATCGGCCAGACCCTTACGGGCACCGTGCGTGGAGATGAAGTATTCGAGCACGGTCATACCCTCCTTCAGGTTGGACACGATCGGGTTCTCGATAATGTCCGCACCGGAGGCACCGGCCTTCTGCGGCTTGGCCATAAGGCCACGCATACCGCAGAGCTGCTTGATCTGGGTGGTGGAACCACGGGCACCGGAATCCAGCATCATGAACACGGGGTTGAATCCCTGCTGGTCGGCGGAGATCTGCTTCGTGACGATGCCGGTCAGGCGGTTGTCCACGGAAGACCAGAGGTCGATGACCTTGTTGTAGCGCTCGTTGTTGGTGATGAAGCCCATGTCGTAGTCGTCGCGGATGGCGGCAACCTGCTTGTAGGCCTCGTCCACGAGGGTGGTCTTCTCAGCCGGGACGAGCACGTCGCCCAGGTTGAAGGAGATACCGGCGCGGAACGCCTGGTCGTAACCGAGGTTCTTGATATCGTCGAGGAAGTGGGCCGTACGGGTCACACCGGTGTGCTTGATGACGTCGGTGATGATCTTGCGGAGGGCCTTCTTGCCGAGGACCTCGTTGACGAACGGGACTTCTTCCGGAACGTACTGGTTCACGATGATACGGCCTGCGGTGGTCTCGACCATCTGCGTGCCCTTGGAGGCGTCCTGCTTGTCCTTGGGCAGACGGACGCTGATCTTGGCGTGCATGTCGAGGGCCTTCTCGTTGTAGGCCACGATGACCTCCTCAGGGGAGTAGAAGCTCTTGCCCTCGCCCTTGGCGCCCGGACGGATCTTGGTGATGTAGTACAGACCGAGAACCATATCCTGGGACGGGACCGTGATAGGCGCACCGTTGGCCGGGTTGAGGATGTTCTGCGAACCGAGCATCAGCAGCTGGGCCTCCATGATGGCGGCGTTGCCGAGCGGGAGGTGGACAGCCATCTGGTCACCGTCGAAGTCGGCGTTGAAAGCCGTACAGGCGAGCGGATGCAGCTGGATGGCCTTACCCTCGATCATACGCGGCTGGAAAGCCTGGATACCGAGACGGTGCAGGGTAGGAGCACGGTTGAGGAGCACGGGATGGCCCTTCATCACGTTCTCGAGGATGTCCCAGATGACCGGATCCTTGCGGTCCACGATCTTCTTGGCGGACTTGACCGTCTTGACGATACCGCGCTCGATGAGCTTGCGGATGATGAACGGCTTGTA
>JAFYZZ010000066.1 GCA_017548445.1 Bacteroidales bacterium
AACAGTTTCTCTCCCTGCAGGTTGATCGCAATCCTATCGCCTTCTATCTCTTTCACGGGAGCCAGCGCCAGCGGGCAACTGCCTCCTGAAACGTCCTTCGGACCCCACCGCTGCGCTTCGCTTGCGGTCCCCCCTCTTACTGTGCCGAGGGTGGCAGGGTTTTCTAAGGCAGTTGCCGCTGACGCTGCTGCAGAATTGGACACAGGAACGGCGACTTTATGCAGCAGGCGCTTCAGGGAAGGCATTTCGTAGAGGTCGAGGAGCGCGAGGATGCCGGGGGTTTCGGCGGTGTCGTAGACGAGCTGCTCCGCCGTCACGTCCAGCGGAATGTCCGTCTTGATGGTCACCAGCTCGCGCGACAGGCCGATGTGACCCTGCGCCGCGTGGAACTGCTCCTGCTGCCGGGCCGTCAGCTCGTCCAGGTGGGCGTAGATGCCGTCCACAGAGCCGTATTTGCCCAGCAGTTTCGCGGCGCCCACCGGCCCCACGCCCTGCACGCCCGGCACGTTGTCCGAAGCGTCGCCGCAGATCGCGAGGATGTCGATGACCTGCGCGGGCGAGGCGATCTTCCACTTCTCGCATATTTCAGCCACGCCCAGCAGCTCGTTCTCTCCCCCGCCCTTGCCCGGCTTGATTTGCAGCACCCGCGGCGTCACCAGCTGGCCGTAATCCTTGTCCGGGGTGACCATAAACACCTCGAAGCCCTCGGCCTCGAAGCGCCGGGCGGCCGAGCCGATCACGTCGTCGGCCTCGTAGCCCGGGATCATCAGCACCGGGATGTCCAGCGCCTCCACGATGCGCGTCAGGGGCTCCAGCGCATCGATGACCAGCTGCGGCGTATCGCCGCGATTGGCCTTGTACTCGGGATAGAGCTCGTTGCGGAACGTGCCCCCGGGCGGGTCGAAACTCACCGCGATATGCGTAGGATGTTCCCTGTCGATGAGCTCGAGCAGGTATTTGGTGAATCCGAACAGGATGGACGTATCCACGCCCTTGGAGTTGACCATCGGCCGTCCGAGGAAGGCATAGTACATCTTGAAGACGAGCGCGTGGCCGTCGATGAGGAAAAGTTTCATACGGCAAAGATGAAACTTTTTCGCGAAAGTTTCAAGTTCATTTTTTATTCATCGAGTTTCAATCCTGGCTCATCCGCAAATATTTTATCGCAATAGTCATTTTTCAAAAGTCTTTAATCCGTTTATGAAAGAAACGCGCACGCGTATCAATTATTTTTGTGGCGTTCTGAATGAGATCAATACCAATCCATATTAATCTAAAACTAAAAGTAATGTTCAAACATCTGATGAAAGTGTCGGGTATCCTGATGATATTCCTCACTTTGGCAGGATCCTTCCAGGCTCTTGCCCAGAACCGCACCATCAGCGGCAAGGTCGTCGATGCTTCCGGGCAGCCGGTCATCGGCGCCGCCGTCACGGTGGTCGGCAATTCGCGTATCGGTGCAGCCACCGACCTGGACGGTAACTTCTCGCTGAGCGTCCCCGCGGGATCCAGCATCTCCGTCGAGAGCATCGGCTACACGGCGCAGACCTTCGCCGTCGGCAACCAGAGCGTCTTCAACATCGTCCTCGAGGAGGATACCGAGATGCTCGAAGAGACCGTGGTCATCGGTTACGGCGTCCAGAAGAAGAGCGACCTCACCGGCTCCGTGGCCTCCGTCCGCGATACCGAGCTCCAGAACCGCTCCACTTCCGACGCCGCCGCCGCCCTCCAGGGCAAGGCTGCCGGCGTGCAGATCTTCAACGACTCCGGTGCTCCGGGTGAAGGCGCATCCATCCGCGTCCGCGGTATTTCCTCCAACTCCGGCTCCGGCCTCGGCCCGCTCCTCATCGTGGACGGCCTGAAGGTGGACAACATCAACTACCTCGACCCTTCGATGATCGAGTCGATGGAGGTCCTGAAGGACGCCGCCTCCGCCGCCATCTACGGTGCGCAGGCCGGTAACGGCGTCGTGCTCATCACCACCAAGAACGGCGCGAAGAACAAATCCAAGGATGGCAACATTTTCTACAACTACAAGCTTACGCTGAGCCAGTTGGGCCACCACGCCCAGGTTATGAACGCCCAGCAGTATATCGACTGGCAGCAGCAGGCCGGCCAGCTCCCCTCCGTCGATGAGATCATCAAGACCGGCGTGTGGGACGGCGTGACCGACACCAACTGGGCCGACGTCCTTTACGGGACCGGCGTCACCCACAGCCACACCATCGGCGCGCAGGGCGGTAACGACCGCGGCTCCTATTTCCTCTCCCTCAACTACCTGGATGAAGACGGTATGGCCCGCGGAAACACGGATACCTACAAGCGTTTCACCACCCAGATCAACGCCGACTACAAGATCAAGTCCTGGTTCACCGTCGGCACCAACACTTCCATCGAGTTCCGCCAGCAGCAGAAGATCGGCGAGCACTCCGAGTACGCCGGCAGCAGCGCAGGCCTTCTCGGCACCCTCATCATCGACCCGCTCACGCCCGTCTATTTCACGTCCTACGACGAGTTGCCCCTGGGTATGAAGGACGCCCTCGCCAAGGGAGTGAAGGTCTACGGACCCGAAGACCACCCCGGCTGGTACTATGCCGTTTCCAAGATCCTCGAAGGTGACGGCGTCAACCCGCTCATCTACCGCGACCGCAACCAGAAGAAGGAAGAAGGCTGGCAGGTCCGCGGTACGGTATTCGCCAACATCACCCCGTTCAAGGGCCTCGTGTTCACTTCCCGTCTGGGCTACCGCATCAAACAGTCGTACAACAGCGACTTCACGGAACCCTACCACGCGAACGCCAAGAACTATGCGACGACGTACAGCATCAGCGCCACCTCTTCGCAGAGCTACTACTATCAGTGGGAGAACTTCGCCAACTACAACGTCACCCTCGGAGGCAAGCACGACCTCGGCGCGATGGCCGGTATGTCCTATACCTACAACGACAGCCGCAGCGTAGGCGCCAGCCTCACCGGCGAGGATCCTCTCAAGGGATATGCCGAGAACTTCCGCTACCTCAGCCAGGACAACGGCTCCGGCACCAAGGGCATCAGCGGCGGCACCCCCAGCCAGAGCACCCAGATCTCCTACTTCGGCCGTCTGACCTATACCTACGACAACCGCTACAGCCTCCAGACGAACTTCCGCGCCGACGCCTTCGACTCCTCCAAGCTCTCCCCGAAGAACCGCTGGGGCTACTTCCCCTCCGTCTCCGCCGGCTGGACCGTCAGCAACGAGCGCTTCATCAAGGACAACATCAGCCGCGACATCCTCAGCTTCCTGAAGTTCCGCGGATCCTGGGGTATCAACGGTAACATCGCCGTTCTCTCCGGTTATCCTTATTCCACCTCCATCTCCTACAACAGCCAGAGCTATCAGTTCAATGAGGACAACTCCCTCACCCTGGGTTCCCAGCCTGACGGCCTCGCCAATCCGAACCTTACCTGGGAGACCTCCGTGCAGACGGACTTCGGTATGGACCTGCGTATGTTCAACAACCGCCTCACCTTCGGCGTGGACTGGTACAACAAGGACACCCGCGACCTGCTGGTCAGGATTTCCCCTGTGGCTGAGGTCGGTGTCAGCTCCCAGACCGTGAACGCCGGCGCCGTGAACAACACCGGTTGGGAATTCGAACTCGGATGGCAGGACAACATCGGCGATTTCCACTACAGCATCAACGGCAACCTGTCCACCCTCAAGAACCGCGTGACCTACCTCGAGCCTACCGTGGGACACCAGAAAGGCGACAGTTTCGGCAATATGAAGTTCTCCACCTGGTTTGAGGAAGGATATCCGGTGTGGTTCTTCCGCGGCTACCAGTATGCCGGCATCGGCGAGGACGGAAAGGCCAACTACTATGCCGCCGACGGTTCCATCACCCAGTCTCCGGTGGACGCCGATATGGGCTATATGGGCAGCGCCCTCCCGCCCCTCACCTTCGGTCTCACCCTGCATATGGACTGGAAGGGACTCGACTTCACCCTGTTCGGATCCGGCGCCGCCGGGCACCAGCTGATGCCTTGCGTGTACCGCGTGGACCATATGAACATCAACGCCCTCACCTATTTCTATGAGGAGTGCGGCAAGTCGCTCCCCAAGATCGAGAACATCTGGAACAGCAAGGAGTTCTGGAGCTCTTCCGCCGTCGTCTTCAAGGGCGACTACTTCAAGATCAAGCAGATCCAGCTCGGCTACACCCTGCCGAAGCAGTGGCTCAGGAAGATCTTCGTCGACAACCTGCGCGTCTACGCTTCAATGGACGACTGGTTCGTGTTCACCAAGTATCCGGGATTCGACCCGGAGACCGCTTCCACCGGCTCCACTTCCGGTATGGGTCTGGACAAGGGTTCTTACCCGAATGCCAAGAAATTGATGTTTGGTGTAAATATCTCCTTCTAATCTTACAACATTATGAAAAAGTATATCATTTTGGGATTATCCGTTGCACTGGCCGTGTTCTCCACCACCTCGTGCAACCCGGACCTTCTGGATATCCAGCAGAAAGGCGTCATCGCCTACGAGGATTTCTACCAGACCGACGAGGATGCCCAGTCGGCCCTCGTGGCAGCTTATTCCTCGTTTATCAAACTGATCAATGACCAGGGTAGCAACAACCCGGCCTGGAACGTGGTCGTGAACGCCTGCGGCGACGAACTGTACTGGGGCGGCGGCAAGAAGGACGGCAGCTCCTCCGGCGCCCAGGATATGAACGAGTTCCGCAACACCTACGACAGCACCGTTCCTCACATCCGGGTCGTGTACAAAGATCTGTATTCCCTGATCTACAAGTGCAACCTGGTCATCGACAATTTCTATGGCGAGAGCGGGGAACTCTGCGACTCGCAGGTGAAGAAGCAGTGCGTGGCCGAGGCCCGCGCGATCCGCGCCTGGGCGCACTTCACTGCGGCCACCTTCTGGGGCACCCCGCCCCTGGTGGAGCACGTGCTCTCCGGCGACGCCCGGCCGACCAACTGCGACCACCAGGTCCTGATGGACTGGTGCATCGCCGAGTTCAAGGCCGCCATTCCCGACCTTACGCCCCGCAACGGAAAGAACGACAAGGCGGGAGCCTACAGGATGACCAAGGGCGCCGCCCAGGCCTTCCTGGGCAAGGCGCAGGTCTTCAACAAGGACTGGGAAGGCGCCAAGGCTTCCCTCAAGGAGGTCATCAACTCCGGCAACTACGCCCTGGCCCCCACCGAGGACCTCTGGAACCTCTTCCACGTGGTCTGCGACGGCAACGAGGAGAAGGTACTCGAGATGAATTATATGTATAACGAGGGTGTCGGCAGAGGGGACTGGAAATACCACTTCCAGCGCAACCAGGCCCTGTTCCTCCGCAACATCAAGAAGTACCCTTCGGTGCTCCTCCAGGCCGGTGACGGCTGGGGCAACAACGTCTCCCCCACCAAGCCGTTTATGGATGCCATTATGGCGCACGAGCCCAATTCTGCACGCCGCAAGGCCTGGTTCGTCTCCTACGAGGAGTTCCTCACCGACTTCTCCTACCCGCTGGAGGCATCCGAGGAAAAGGTCCCCGACAGCGAAGGCAACAAGGTAAAGGTTTCCTACAAGGCCGACGCCGATATGACCACGGAAGAGAAACTGATGGACTACCGCCGCGGCCTGAACTGCGAGAAGTATGACGAGACTTACGCCAACTACGGCTATTACTTCTTCAAGCTCCTCCCCTGGCAGTCGGATCTTATCCCGAACAACGCCACCGTCACCGAGGAGAACCGCATCATTATGCGTTACGCCGAGGTCCTGCTGCTCTACGCCGAGGCCTGCGCGATGACGAACGACAACGACGGCCTGAAGTACCTCAATATGGTGGCCGAGCGCGCGGGCGCACCCACGTACGACGCCCTCACGATGGACAACGTCAAGCAGGAGAAATGGTTCGAACTGTCCTGGGAAGGCGTCCGCTTCTGGGATCTGGTCCGCTGGGGCGACGCCCCCAAGGCACTGGCGTTCAAGAGCCACGACGAGACGCCTTATCTCGGTGATGAATTCTATGTGTCCGGCTCCAAAGGCAAGAAGACGACCGGTCAGCCGCACAAGGCACGCATCCACTTTATTGATGACGGATGGGCGGCCAAGGGCGGCGGCTACAAGCAGGGCAAGCACGAACTCCTTCCTTTCCCGTACGATGTGATCATCATCAACGAGTGGAACGAAGAGACCGGCGAGGGTCTGAAACAGAATCCCGGCTGGGACTAAGCAGTTCTTAAAATATTTTAAAATGAGGCCTTCCCCACCCGGGAGGGCCTCATTTATTCATAGGATATACCCGCTTTTTCCTTAAAAAACGCACTTATCGACGAAAATTCTGCCATTTTTTTGTAAAATAAGACAAATCTCATTACATTTGGAGGAAATACTAAAACAAACGCAACAAGGTTTCAGTTATTCGAGCATTTACCAACCCTATAATTAATCCTTAACAAAACGTTTATGTTCAAACATCTGATCAAAGCGACGGGTATCCTGATGATCCTCCTCGCTTCGCTGGGCTCCC
Organism: Bacteroidales bacterium; assembly: GCA_017548445.1. The sequence continues at coordinate 6,525 of JAFYZZ010000066.1, forward strand.
TCCCGGTGCTCGCTCAGAACCGAACCATCAGCGGCCGCGTGGTCGATGCTTCCGGGGAACCGGTCATCGGCGCCGCCGTCACGGTGGTCGGCAACACCAGGATCGGTGCAGCCACCGACCTGAACGGTGCCTTCACGCTGAACGTTCCTGCCGGAGCCAACATCTCCGTCGAGAGCATCGGCTACAAGACCCAGACTTTCGCCATCGGCAACCAGTCCAACTTCAGCATCGTCCTCGAAGAGGACACCGAGATGCTGGAAGAGACCGTGGTTATCGGTTATGGCGTACAGAGGAAGAGCGACCTTTCCGGCGCCGTGGCTTCCGTCCGTGAAGCCGACCTCAAGAACCGTTCCACCGTCGACGCCGCCGCCGCCCTCCAGGGCAAGGTTTCCGGTGTCCACGTCCTTACGAACGGTGCTCCGGGTGAGGGCGCTTCCATCCGCGTCCGTGGTTATTCCTCCAACGGCGGCAGCCTCTCCCCTCTGTACATCGTCGACGGTCTGCAGGTCAGCAGCATCCAGTACATCGACCCTTCGATGATCGAGTCCATCGAGGTTCTGAAGGACGCCGCCTCCGCCGCCATCTACGGCGCCCAGGCTGGTAACGGTGTCGTCCTCGTGACCACCAAGACCGGTTCCGAGAGCAAGGCCACCGTGACCTACACCGGCAAGGCCACCCTCCAGAACTTCCACAAGCGTCCTATGATGAACCGCGACGAACTGACCGAATACCTCGGCTACGAGTATGGCGCGGACTGGGTGAAGTCGCAGGTGAACGCTTACGACTACAAGCACCCGATGTACGAGAACGGCATCATCGATACCGACTGGCTTACCGCATACTTCGAGCCCACCTGGAGCCAGCAGCACGGCATCAGCTTCTCCGGCGGTAACCGCAACGGCCACTTCTTCACCGCCATCAACTATGTTTACGACGACGGTGTCGTGAAGGGAAAGAAGGACGTTTACAAGCGTCTCACCGCCCAGGTCAACGCTGACTACAACCTCTTCAAGTGGCTGCAGGTCGGTGTGAACAGCTCCATCGAAAAATGGAACACCCAGAGCGTCTCCCAGCGTGGCTACGGCTCCTCCTTCGAGTCCGTCCTCCTGATGGACCCTCTGACCCCTGTCTACTGGACCACCCCCGAGGAGATGTCCCTCTCCTTCAAGACCGTCTACGACGCTCTGCAGAACGGAACCTCCGACATCAACTACCGCCTGTTCCGCGACGAGAACGGCTGGTATGCCAACACCAAGTATTCCGATATGGAAGGTAGCGCCCTCGCAAAGCGCGACGCCACCGACAGCGACAACGGCGGTTTCAACATCAACGGAACCTTCTTCGCCAACTTGATGCCCATCAAGGGCCTGACCATCACGTCCCGCCTCGGCTACCGGCTCAACTTCGGCGTCAGCCACAGCTACAGCTCTCCTTACTGGATCGGCGACCGCGGCTCGCAGAAGACCTACTCCATCTCGGCCAACGCCTCCACCGGCTGGTACTATCAGTGGGAGAACTTCGCCAACTACCTGTTCAGCATCGGCAAGAACAACTTCACCGTGATGGCCGGTATGTCCTATCGCGAGACCAACAGCGACAGCGTGAACGCAAGCTCCAGCGGCGAGGACATCCTCTCCAGCTACGAGCCCAACTTCCGCTACCTCTCCTACGTGCTTTCCGGCGCGCCTAAGAGCATCAGCAACTCCCCGGGCAAGAGCGCTTCCCTCGCCTACTTCGGACGTCTCATCTGGAACTACGACAACCGCTACCAGATCCAGGCCAACTTCCGCGCCGACGCGTTCGACTCGTCCAAGCTGCCTGCCAACAACCGCTGGGGCTACTTCCCGTCCGTGTCCGCTTACTGGACCATCAGCAACGAGCAGTTCTTCAAGGACAACGTGAACACCAGCGTGTTCAACTTCCTCAAGCTCCGCGCCTCCTGGGGCCGCAACGGTAACATCAGCGTGTTGAGCGGCTATCCTTACACGGCTACCATCTCCATCGGTTCCAGCTCCTATCAGTACGACGTCGACAACATCGGCAACTCCTACGGTTCCGCCCCGAGCAAGCTCCCGAACCCGAATCTCCGCTGGGAGACCTCCGAGCAGCTTGACTTCGGTCTCGACGCCCGCCTGTTCAACAACCGCCTGACCTTCACCGCCGACTACTTCAACAAGCAGACGAAGGACCTCCTCTTCAGCGTCACCATCCCGTCCGAGCTCGGTTTCTCCTCCGTGACCACCAACGGCGGTAACGTGCTGAACACCGGTTGGGAGTTCGAACTCGGCTGGAGGGACCACATCGGTGACCTCAACTACAGCATCAGCGGCAACTTCTCCACCCTGCACAACGAGGTTCTTTCCCTCGCCGAGGGTTCCACTCCTTCCAGAAGGACCGACGCCAGCTCCTCCAACTACCCGGTCGAGACCATCTTCGACGTAGGCTACCCGATCTGGTACCTGAACGGTTATGTCTTTGAAGGCATCGCCGCCGACGGCTCCGCCAAGCTCAAGGACGTCAACGGTGACGGCGAGACCAGCTCCGCCGATATGACCTTCCTCGGCCAGACCACTCCGAAGTACACCTTCGGTCTGAACGTCAACCTCGAGTACAAGGGCTTCGACTTCGCCCTGTACGGCTCCGGTGTCGCCGGCAACGTCCTGATGCCGATCTTCCACCGTACCGGCTTCAAGAACAACCTGAAGTACTACCTTGACGCCTACAAGAACGGAGACTATCCGAACCCTGAAAAGACCGTCGGTTACTATCCTTTCTGGTCTTCGAGCGCCAATGTGTTCAAGGGCGACTACTTCCGCATCAAGCAGATGCAGTTCGGTTACACCCTCCCGAGCAGGATCACGAAGAAGGCCGCCATCAGCAACCTGCGCTTCTACGTGTCGCTCGACGACTATTTCACCTTCTCCAAGTATCCGGGCCTCGATCCTGAGACCGCTTCGATGAACAACTCCACCGGTGCGGGCCTCGACTTCGGCTCCTATCCTACTATGCAGAAGATTCTCCTTGGTGTGAATATCACGTTCTAATCAATGATTTGCACAATGAAAAAGATCATTCTTCCTATACTTTTCGTGCTCTCGCTCCTCGCAGTCTCCTGCGAATCCAAGCTTGAGATCCCCCAGAAAGGTACCGTCAGCACCCTGGAGTTCTATGCTTCCGACGCTGACGCCGAAGCCGCGCTGAACAACATCTACGCGAGTTTCATCAGCATTGCATCCGCCAACGGTATCAACAACCCGGAGCTGATGCTGCTCAACTACTCCGCCGACGATATCCTCGCGGCCGGCAACAATGTCGACGACCACGAGCCTTTCCGCTGGTTCGACGAGTTCCGCTACGACGAGACGATGGACGTGATGAGGACCTGCTACGACCGCTACGTGTCCTGCATCTACGCCTGCAACCTCGTGATCTCCAACTTCACCACCGAGAACCGCAACGGCGACGAGCCCAAGTGGCAGAGCGAATACACCAAGAAGTGCGTGGAGCAGGCCCGCGTGATGCGCGCATACGTCCATATGATGATGGCCATCATCTGGAACCGTCCCGCCATCATCGACCGTCTTCTCGAGCCCGATGAGCTCCCGATCCAGGCCGAAAGCCAGTCCGCCATCTTCAAGTGGGTCATCTCCGAGTGCGAGAAGGCCATCTCTTCCGGTGTCCTGCCCAAGCGCAACGGCCCCACCGACAAGAATGGCACCGCGATCATGACCGTCGGTTTTGCCGACTTCACCGCCGGCAAGGCAGCCGTGTTCGACAATGATATGGCCACCGCCCGCAAGTACCTCGGCGACCTCATCAATTCCGGCAACTACAAACTCATCCCCAGCGAAGAGTACTGGACCAATTTCCACGTCGACGGAGACGGCAACAGCGAGAAGATCTTCGCGCCGAACTACATCTACGATCCGAACCTCGGTTGGACCAACACGATGCGTGGCCGCTGGATGGTGGCCGACGTTCTCTGCTGGCGTACCGACAAGCTCGCCTCCATCCCTCCGTGCACCCCTTGCGCAGGTTGGAACGGCGGCGCCATCCAGGAAGACTTCGCCAAGAAGTTCCTGGAGCACGACGGCGACTCCCCTCGCCGCAAGGCCTGCTTCATCACCGAGGACGAATTCCTCTATGAAATGGAGTGGAACTCCGAGTTCAACGACGGCACCCTGGAGCAGAAGAAGTCCGATCCCAACCGCGGTATCGCCAACCCGACCGGTATCTTCAGCCACGGTCCTTACTTCGAGTGGAAACTGATGTCCTATGCCCAGCCGTCGAGAATCCTCACCGGTGGCAGCGACAAGTATCACCGTGACAACATCCAGGCTGTCAACGGTGGTGCCTCCAACCAGTCCAACTTCCAGGTGGCCCGCTTCGCCGAGGCTCTCCTCCTCTACGCCGAGGCCTGCATCGGTGCCGACGAGGCCGCCGGTCTGAAGGCCCTCAATATGGTCCAGGAGCGTTCCGGTTCCGGCAAGATCAGCGACAAGCTGACCTTCGAAGCCGTGATGGAAGAGAAGCAGTATGAGATGTGGTGGGAAGGCTGCCGCTTCCCTGACCTCGTCCGTTGGGACAACCTCGGAAAGGTCGATATGAAGGCCCTCTTCAACACCAGCAACAACGGCAACGGCATCCACAGGCACGTTCCGACGGTGTTCGACGAGTACTTCGTGGAAGGCAAGCCCGGATACAAGAAGGAGCACAAGCTCTATACGGAGTACAGCGACGTGAAGTACACCGACTTCTCCGACAAGTTCAAATACTTCCCGTTCCCTCGCGACAGGAAGGCCGTCAACAAGTTCCAGGATGTCCTGGGTTGGGCCTACCTGAACACCGAGCCGGCGGAATAAGGAAACTTATTCGTCATACATACGAATAGTTTTGATTCGTGTACGGGAGGCGCCGCGATGGCGCCTCCCTTTTTTTGTTGCCGCAAAAAGCTTATCTTCGCATTATGATGAAACCGATGACCCTTCCCGCATCCGCCGACGGCCTGGACCTGGCGATGCTTGTCAGCGTCCCGGAGGGGACGCCCCGCGGCGTAGTGCAGCTCGTTCACGGAATGTGCGAGCACAAGGAGCGCTACATACCTTTGATGGAATTCCTGACGGAGCACGGCTACGTGTGCGTCATCCACGACCATCGCGGACACGGTGCTTCCGTAAAGAGTCCTGAAGACCTCGGTTTCTTCTACGACGGCGGCTGGCAGGCCCTCGTGGAGGACATCCGCGTGGTCTGTGACTGGGCCCGGGCGCAGTGGCCGGGGCTGGACTATACGCTTTTCGGGCACAGTATGGGCTCTTTGGCCGTACGTTCGTTCGCCAAGCGTTACGACGACCGGCTGGACCGCCTGTTCGTGTGCGGCTGCCCCTCCGACAACCCTGCCAAGGGCGCCGGCAAGGCGCTGGCGGGCTTTTTCGGCAAGGTCCGCGGCTGGCATTACCGGCCCAAGCTCCTGCAGCAGATGTCCTTCGGCGCCTACAACAAGCCTTTCGAGGCGGAGGGCTGGCCCGCAGCCTGGGTCTGCTCGAACCCGGACACGCTGAAGGCCTACCACGCCGACCCGCTGTGCCAGTATGTTTTCACGGCCAGCGGTTTCTACGGCCTGCTGGGGATGATGGGCGACTGCTACGACCCGAAGGGCTGGAAGGTGGCGCATCCGGAGATGCCGGTGCATTTCATCTCCGGCGCCGAGGATCCCTGCCGCGTCTCCGACCAGGCGCTGGAAAAGGCTGCGGAACTGATGCGCAAGGTGGGCTACCGCCACGTGGACTTGAAGCTCTACCCCGGGATGCGCCACGAGATCCTGAACGAAACGGACCGCCTGACGGTCTGGAACGACATCCTGACGCAATTGGGATAAAAAACAAAGCGGGTGACTGAATGACAGTCACCCGCTTATCGTTTATGACAGGAAAGGACTACTTGAACTTGTACGGCAAGTCGCCCTTGGCCCAGTTGGTGCCGTCGCCCCAGCCGGGATTCTGCTCCAGCACCTCCTCGGACAGGGTCACCTGGTCCTCAGGGATCTTGAAGAAACCGCCCTTGGTGTCGTTGTAACGCTGCATAAAGTCGACGGTGAAGGCATACTCGCCCGGAATACCCTGGTTGGTAATCTTGTTGCCGACCTGGTTCTTCACCTTCTCCTGCACGTCGCCCCAGCGGCGAAGGTCGTTCCAGCGGATCGCCTCGAAGCAGAGCTCGTAGCGGCGCTCCTTCTTCAGCGCATTCAGGCTGTAGGTCACGTCGGGCAGACCGGCACGGGCGCGGACGGCGTTCAGGCCGCTCTTGCCATTATAGACGGCGGCGCCGTCGGTCAGCTCGGAGTGCATCAGCAGCACGTCGGCGAAACGCAGCCACACGAGCGACTGGGTCAGACCGGTCTGGCGGTTGTTCTCGCTGCCGTAGAAGTAGCCGTAGCTGAGCATACGCTGGCCGGTCTCCGGGTCATAGGCCTCGCAACCGATGTACTTCTTGGCTAGCAGGTTGGTATTCTCCACCTCCTTGGCAGGGTCGCCCTTATACTCGGGAATCTCGACGGCGCGGTCGCAGATGGAACCCACGCGGCGGTAGTCGCCGGCATAGTCCGGATCCTCGGCCCAGTCGGTCCAGAGCTTCTCGCAGACGGGGCCGTTGGAATAGCCCTGCACGGAGAACGGGAACGCGGCGGCCGTCGTCTTGCGGAGGCCGTAGAACTCCACGATACGGTTGTGACGCAACTGGGCGTCGGCGCTCCAACCGGCCTTGTTGGACATCTTCACGGCGAACATATTCTCGATGTTCTCGTCGGTGGCCCAGTTCAGGTTGTTGTCCTGGTCGTACTTGTAGTCCTTGGCCGTGTAAGGATTGGTATAAGGCCAGAGGTTGCGCTGGTCGTCCACCAAGCCATAGCCGCTGTTCCTGATACAGTCCTCGAGCCAGGCGGCCACCTGCGACTTCGAGATGGAGCCGCCCTCTGCAAGCGGGAGCTCGCTCTTGCCGTAGAAACCGGTGTAGAACAGCCACACGCGGGCCATCATACCCTCGGCCGTCCATTTGGAAGCGCGGCCGTCGCCGAATTGGGGATACGGCTGGGACGGGCCCAGTTCGATGGCCTGCTTGAGGTCGGAAGCAATCTGGGCGTACACCTCGTCCGGGGTGTTGCGCGGCAGGTTCACGGGCTCGGTCGAGAGCACGAGAGGCACGCCGTTGAACACCTGGGCCAGGTTGAAATAATAGAAAGCACGCAGGAAGTAGATCTCGCAAAGGAGCTGGTTCTTCTTGTTGGAGGAGCTCCACTCCGTCACGTTGTCGATGGTCTCGAGCGCGCTGTTGGCGCGGTTGATTCCCTTGTAACGGTTGGACCAGCACGGATTCATCCAGTTGGTATAGGCGTTCAGCAGGCGGTCGACGCCCTGGGCGCCGATGTTGCTCTGGCTGCCGCCGCCCAGACGGTCGTCGGAAGCGATGTCGAAGATGAAGAACGGATCCTCTTCCGGATCGGCCAGGTTGCGGTTCATCACGGAGTAGATGCCGTTCACCATCTGGATGGCGTCCGTCTCGTTGACCGGGAAGTTGGAGGTATCCTTCTTGGTAAGGTTCTGCGTGTCGAGGAAGTCGTCGCAACCCCCGAGCATCAGCAGGCACACCGCCGTCGCAATGAGATATATAATATTCTTTTTCATAATCATCGGGGATTAAAAGATGATGTTCAGACCGATCTGCCAGGAGCGGGCGGACGGGTAATAACCGTTGTCGATGCCGGACGCCCAGCTGGTGTCGTTGCCGAAGCCGACCTCGGGATCCATTCCGGTGTAGCCCGTGAAGGTGAACATATTGGTCGCGGTCACATACAGGCGGCACCTGGTCACAGGGAGGAATTTCGCGATCCGCTTGACGTCATAGCCGAGCGAGATGGTGGAAATCTTGAAGTAGTCGGCATCTTCGAGCCACACGCGGGAAAGCTCGGACATATTGACGTGCTTGCCGTGGGTGAAGCGCGGATAGTGATTGGTGCTGCCCTCGCCGGTCCAGTACTTGGTGTACACGTCGGTGCAGTAGTTGTCGTCCGGGTGGTCGGAGAACTGACGATAGCTCTTCGCGACCTGCTGGCCGAAGGCTCCGTAGCCGTTGAGGCTGAAATCTATCCCCTTCCATTCGAGGTTGATGCTCAGACCCACGTTGTAGTCCGGGTTCGGGTCGCCGATCATCGTCTTGTCCTTCTCGTCGATCTTCTGGTCGCCGTTCTTGTCAACGAACATCACGTCGCCGGGCTGGATGTCCCCGCCCTGGAAGGACTTGGAGGCCTCGCCGCCGAAGTATTTGTTAAGATACTCCTGCTTCTGCTGCTCGTTCTGGATGATACCGTCCATCTCGTAGCCCCAGAAATAACCGATCGGATAGCCGACCTGCACGCGGTAGAGCTCGGCCGTGTTCTGCGCGATGGCATTGGATCCGCCGTGGATGATACCCTCGGAGTTCGCGATACGGGTCACGAGGTTGCTGTTATGCGAGAAGGTGGCGGAAATGCCATAGGAGAAATCGCTGTTGACGGAGTCGTTCCAGGAGAGGAGGAACTCATAACCGCGGTTGCGGATGTCTCCACCGTTCACGTACGGGGCGTTGGTACCGTAGGAAAGGAGCACGGGGGCCCGGACGAGCCAGTCCTTGGTCATCTTGTTGTACCAGTCGAAGGAGATGCCCAGACGGCTGCGCAGGAAACGGGCATCGAAGCCGAAGTCGAGCTGCTCGGAGGTCTCCCATTTCACGTCCTTGTTGGGGAGGATGTCGGGATAGGCGCCGATGCCGGGATTGTCCTTGCTGTCGAAGTAATACGGATCGTCAAAGGCGATGGTGGCCAGGTACTGGAAGCTGGAGATGTTGCAGTTGCCGTTCTGGCCCCAGCTGCCGCGGAGCTTGAAGAAGCTCAGCCAGTCCTTGCTGAATTCCATAAACGGCTCGTTGCTCACCACCCAGCCGGCGGACACGGAGGGGAAGATACCCCAGCGGTTGCCGCGGGCGAAGTTGGAGGAACCGTCTGCGCGAAGCACCGCGGAGAACAGGTAGGTCTCGTTGTAGTTGTAGTTCACGCGCCCGAAGAAGGAAGACAGGGCTCCCTGGCTGTTCGGGCTGCCGCTGATGCTGGTATAGGCCGGATCCACCACGTTCGCATTGGTGATGTAGGCGTGGTCGAAGGAGCCCGGGAACAGGGAATTGGAGTTGGACGCGCCCACGCTGCTGCCATAGCCCCATTTCTCCAGGGACTGGCCCACGAGGATGTCCAGGTTGTGGTTGCCGAAGGACTTCACCCAGTTCACGGTGTTCTCCCAGGACCAGCGTATGCTGTAGGACTGGCTCTGGCTGACGTCGTCGTTGGGGTTGGAGGTCTTGGTGCTCAGCTCATACACGGGCACGTAGCTGCGGCTCTCGCTGTGGTTGTACAGCCAGCCGAAGCTGGAGCGGAAAGTGAGGCCCTTGATGGGGACGAACTCCAGGAAGAAGTTGGTCTGCAGGCGGTTGCCCTTGGTATAGCGGCTATTGCGGGTGTAATCCAGCTGGGCGAGCGGGTTGGCCATCTCGGCGCTGAAATCCCAGTTGTCCGCCACGATATCCTTGTATTCATACCAGCCGCCTTCGTCGTTGCGGGCGGGCAGGAGCGGGGACATCGTCAGGAGCGTACGGATATTGTTGCTGTAGATACCGCCGATCTGGACACCCTTCTTGAAGGTGTTGGTGAAGGTGATGTTCTCGCCGAACTTGAGGATGTCGCGGTTGTTCTTCCGGATCAGGGAATAGTCGGAATTCAGGCGGACGGTCATACGGTCATACTGCGGGGTGGCGGGATAACCGAGCGTACCGGTCTGGGAGAATTTGCTGAAACCGAGGGAGAAACGGGAAACGTCGCTGCCGCCGAGGATGTTGATGGAGGCGTTGCTGACCGGGGCGTTGTGCACCGTAGTCTCCTCCAGCCAGTTGGTGCCGTTCCAGGTACCGGCCTGGATCTGAGAATACTGCTTGGGGATCAGGCTGGCCCAGTCGTACGTGACCTGGTTGGCCGTCTGGTAGGCCTTGTCGTTGATCTCCATATACTGCTTGGCGTTCAGCGGGGTGACCCCGTTGGTATTGGGGTTCTGCCAGCCCAGATAACCGTCGAAGGTCACCTGGACCTTGCCGGCCTTGCCTTTCTTGGTGGTCACGAGGATGACGCCGTTGGATGCCCGGGCGCCGTAGATGGCGCTGGAGGCGGCATCCTTCAGGACGTCGATGGATTCGATGTCGTTCGGCGAGAGGGCCGTGATGGAACCGCCCGGCACGCCGTCGATGACGTAGAGCGGGGTATTGGAACCGGCGGTACCCATACCGCGGATCGTCACCTTGTAGCTCTCGCCCGGCTGACCGGAGTTCTGCACGATGTTCACGCCGGCCGCCTGGCTCTGGAGGGCGCCGAAGGCGTCGACGGCGTGGGTGGAAGCGAGCTTGTCGCCGGATACGCTGACCGTCGAACCGGTCACGAGTTTCTTGCGCTGCACGCCGTAACCGACCACGACCGTCTCTTCAAGCATTTCCGCATCATCCTGAAGAGTGATGATCATATTGTCGGCGGCGGAAACGCGCCGCGTGTCGTAGCCGATGCAGGAAACTTCCAGCACCGTCCCGGGAGCGACCTGAAGGCTGAAGTTTCCGTCCAGGTCGGTAGTGGCTCCGTTGGTGGTGCCGGGCACGAGGACGGCTGCGCCGATGATGGCCTCGCCGTTCGCGTCGACAACCTTGCCAAAGATGCTCCGATTCTGGGCGAAAGCCTCAAGGCCTCCCCACAAAGTGAAGAGTATCGCCAGGATACCCGTCACTCTCATCAGTTGTTTTGACATGATTAATGAGTTGATTGAATATAAAATGGGTAATGGGTAATACAGGTTACTAAGCTTTAATCTTTCTCAAATATATGAATTATGAAAGACATTGGCAAATTTAATTAGAAAGCGTATCTTTGGATTCCGGATGGAAATGGACGAGAAATATATGCAGGAGGCCCTGCGCGAGGCACGCGCTGCCGGCGCCGAGGACGAAGTACCCATCGGCGCCGTGGTGGTGTGTCGCGGGCGTATCATCGCACGCGGGCACAATATGACCGAGCGGCTGCACGATCCCACCGCCCACGCCGAAATGATCGCGCTGACGGCCGCCACGGAGGCCCTGGGCGGCAAATACCTCGACGCCTGCACGCTTTACGTGACGGTGGAGCCCTGCCCGATGTGCGCCGCGGCGCTGGGCTGGGCGCAGCTTGGCCGCCTGGTCTGGGGCGCGCCCGACCCGCGCCGCGGCTACACCCTCTTCTCCCCCTCCCTGCTGCATCCACGCACCGAAGTGGCCTCCGGCCTGCTCGCCGACGACTGCGCCGCCCTGGTCAAGGATTATTTCAAAACCAAAAGATAATTTGCTATCTTTGCACCCGGAATTGAGAGTTGGTGTAATGGTAGCACTCAAGTTTTTGGCACTTGCAGTAGAAGTTCGAATCTTCTACTCTCAACAAAGGAGACCAGTTTGGTCTCCTTTGTTGTTAACGCTTGCGATTTGAGTAGTTTTCCGTTTGAGAATGGCAATTTGGGCAAAGCAGCTGAAGATTCTCCACCACGTGATTCCGGTGATTCCCATCTATATGATGGATCTGGAACATCAATTCTTTCCCGTTCCACTCCCTGATTCCACATATCTCGCAGTGAGCGTCACCTTTTAGCACCCGACGGACATATTCACGTTTCAGATTCATCGTCTTTATTTGTGCGCCATAACTGAATATCTCCTCGTCCGACCGATTGACTAGCTGACGTTCATAGTGCCTCCCATTCCTCCCCTTCGCCATCCGGTAATCAAAATGAGAGATATCCAGACCATATCCATCAATCTTCCCTTTCAATGTTCTATAATTACATCCTATTTTTGGGATACCTAGTTTATCCAAACAATCAAAAACGCAGTTCGCTTCAGCAACCGCCTTTTCCACCCGAGCTTCAGACCAGTCGTACTTTCTCATAACACCTCTTTCTTCAAAGATAAGCATTACAAGCAAACCATTCAAGGCCGTCCTCAAAATGAGGCAAAAATGAGGACGGAGAGCGAAATTACTGCTCTCCGTCCTCAAATAAGGGCATTTTTGAGGATGGCTAGAAGATATAGTTCAGGCCGAGGTGAAGTGAAGCGACAGTTAGAACACCAGCAGATAAAGCAGGCCGGCAAGGACTGCGCCGAGCATAGGGCCGGCGACGGGAATCCAGCTGTAGCTCCAGCCGCTGTCGCGCTTGCCCGCGATGGGCAGCACGGCGTGGGCGCAGCGCGGGCTGAGGTCGCGCGCCGGGTTCAGGGCGTAGCCC
>JAFYZZ010000067.1 GCA_017548445.1 Bacteroidales bacterium
GCGCGGGCGATGGCCACGCGCTGCTGCTGGCCGCCGGAGAGCTGCTGCGGGAAGTGGTTCGCGCGGTGGCTGATGTTCATCCGCTTCATGATGTCCGTGACCTTCTGCTTGCGCTCCGCGGCGCTGATGTTCAAGTACCGGAGAGGCAGCTCGATGTTCTCATACACATTGAGTTCGTCGATCAGGTTGAAGCTCTGGAACACAAAGCCGATGTTGCCCTTGCGGAACTTGGTGCGCTCCTTCTCCTTGAGGTTCGCCACCTCGGTGTCCAGCAGTTTGTAGCTGCCGCTGGTGGGATTGTCCAACAGGCCCAGGATGTTCAGCAACGTGGACTTGCCGCAGCCCGAAGGGCCCATGATGGCGACGAATTCGCCGTCTTTGATTTCAAACGAAACACCATTGAGCGCCGTGGTCTCGATCTCTTCCGTGCGGAAGATTTTGGAAAGGTTGTTAACAGTAATCATTGTATTGAGGTTGTATTATTTGTTTTCATCTAGAACACCAGCACATCACTATCGCCGTACGTATCATACCCCGAGGTGATGACCTTTTCGCCAGGCTCGAGGCCTTCGAGGACTTCGTAGAATTGGGGGTTCTGGCGGCCGATGCGGATTTCACGCTTGACGGCCTTGTTGCCGTCTTTATTGACGACGTAAATCCATTTGCCGCCGGTCTTCTGGTAAAAGGTGCCGCGGGGAATGATGACGGCCTCTTCGGGCTGGCCCAGCTGGAGGTTCAGGTAGTAGGTCTGGCCGGAACGGATGTTGTCGGGCTGCTCGCCGTCGAACTTGAAATCGGCCTTGAACTTGCCGTCGCGGACTTCCGGATAGACCTTGCGGATGACAGTCGAGTAGGTCTCACCCTGGCGCTCGAAGGTGGCCTCGAGGCCGTCCACGACGCGATCGATGTAGTGTTCGTCGATCTGCGCCTCCACCTTGTAAGTGCCCACGGAATTGATCTGACCGATCTTGGTGCCGCTGCCGACGCTCTGCCCGAGGACCACGTCCAGCAGGCCCAGTTCCCCGTCGATGGGGGCCTTGATAATCAGGTTCGACTTGCGCTTGCGGATCATCTGCATGTTCAGCAGCATGTTGTCCAGGGACTCTTCCATCCGGTCGATCTGCGTGCCGCGGTACAGGCTGTCCTGCTTCGAGCGCTCGCGGATGAGCTCATATTTCTGCTGGGCGAGGCGATAATCTTCCTCGGCCTTCAGATAGTCTTCCTTGGCGATGAGTTTGTCGTCATAGAGAGCCTTCTGCTGCTCGTAGGCGCGGCGGAGCCGGTCCACCTGCATTCCGTACTCCAGCACGTTCTGTCGCACGTCCAGTTTCTGCTGTTCCATCTGGATCTGCGTGTTGCGGAGGATGTTCTCCTTCTCGGCCAGTTCGGCTTCGGAGTTCAGGATCTGCAGGTCCAGGTTGTCGTTGGACAGGATCAGGATGGGGTCGCCGGCCTTCACGGCAGAACCTTCCTCGATGAGGATCTTCTCCACGATGCCGCCCTCCTGCGGGCTCAGCTGGATGGTCGTCATCGGCTGCACGCGTCCGCTGATGCGGATGTAGTCGTTGAACTCCCCTCTCACGGCCGTATTGACAGTCACCGTATCCTTGTCCACCCGCAGCGTCTTGCTGTTCGGACGCGCGATCAGGTACACGATGAACGCGAGCAGCAGCGCCCCCAACCACCACGGCAAGGCTTTCTTTGTGAATGCCACTCTCCAACCCGTCTTCTTTTCGATAATCTTATCCATATCGTTATTGCTCTATATAATCAATGCCATTGTAATACTTTACCACCGCCTGCTTGATGAGGTACTTGAACAGGGAGTTCATCTCGTCGGCCTGGGACTTGAGGTAGTTGTTGTTTGCCGTCTGGAATTCCAGCGGGGAAATCAGGCCCTGCTCCAGTTTCTTCAGGTTCAGGGTATAGGCTTCCTCCTGGACTTCGGCCTTGTGCTGCGCCTGCAGGTAGGCCGTGGCGGCGCCGTCGCGGTCCTGGACGGCCCGGCGGACTTCGCTTTCCACGTCGCGGCGCTTCTGGTCGTACTCGGCCGTGGCCTTCTCCAGCGCGTGGCGCTTGCGGGCGATGGTCGACTGCTTGTTCAGGCGGTTCCAAATAGGGATGGACACCGCCACCTGCACGTACTCACCGCCGTTGTTGCGGAACTGGTCGCGGAAGGGGTCTGTCGTTGAGCCCTGATACGTGTAGTAGCTCGTGCTCCAGCCGGCATACAGGCCCACCGTCGGCAGCACCTGCCACCGTGCGGTGTTCAATTCGCGCTTGGCGTTCTGCTGCTGCCAGGACGCGATCTGGACGGCAGGGTTGTGGTCGAGGGCGAAGTCGACGACATCGTCGGTAGTCAGATTCCCGGTCAAGCCGGGAATGACGGAAGAGGTTGAACCGGGAATGACGTTCATTTCGTCATGCCCGACCTGATCGGGCATCTGCGTGTCGATCACGAGTTCCTCGTCCACCGGCCAGAACATCAGGTCCGCGAGGGTCATTTTCTGGGACTGGTACA
>JAFYZZ010000068.1 GCA_017548445.1 Bacteroidales bacterium
CAAACGCCGTCGCCGCTCCAGTTCAGGCTCACCCAGCCGCGCTCCTGCACCATCTGGTCCTTGCCGAAATCGGCCTCCCAGCCCGCCACGAGCGGCTTGACCTCCTTCAGGTAGGCTTCCACCTCGGCGATGGCCTCGTCGGAGGAATCGTGCAGCAGTTCGTCCAGGGTCACCTCGCCCCGCTCGAGTTCCTCGTGATGCAGGAAGATGATGATCTGGGAGAACACGTCGCGCGCGTCTTCCTTCATAAACAGCTTGCCGGCGAACTTGGGGTTGCGGAAGATGTCCCAGGTGGACGCCTCCTCGTCGGTGACGTACTTGGGGTTGTAGATAATGCCCACGGTGCCCCACATATAGCCCACGGCGTAGTCGTTGGCGTTCTTGCCGCCGGTTTCGAACTTGTCGAAGTTGTCGCGCACGAAGGGCGAAAGATACTCGGCGATGTAGTCGGGGGTATTGCCGTAGTTGCGGTCGATCGGGAGCAGGAGGTCCTTCTGGAGCATCCGCTCGATGATGTAGTCCGACGGGCATACGACGTCGAAGTCTTCCTGTCCCTTCTCGATCTTGGACAGCATCGTCTCGTTGACGTCAAAGGTCTGGAGGATGACCTTGACCGGCTCGCCGGTCTGCTCTTCATACCATTGTTCGAATTCGTCGATCACGTTGACGTCCAGGTAGTCGGACCAGTTGTACACCTTCAGGGTGTGTTCGCGGTCGGGGCCGCAGGCGCACAGCAGCGCCGCAGCGGCAAGCGGGAGGAGGAATCTTTTCATCTTATACGTTTTCTTTTTCTTTTTGCATACGTGCCTGCCGGATGTTGATGACGAGCAGCAGGACCAGGATCAACAGGAATATGAGGGTCATCAGAGGACGCAGCTCGGGCGTGAGTCCGCCCTTGCGCGCATCTGCATAAATATACGTGGAGAGCGTTTCCAGGCCGATGGTGCCGCGGGTGAAGAAGGTCACGGCAAAGTCGTCCAGCGACATCGTGAAGGCCAGGATGAAGCCGGAGACCATTCCGGGACGCAGTTGCGGCACAAGCACCTTGCGGAGGGCCTGGCCGGGCGTGGCGCCGAGGTCCAGGGCGGCTTCGTAGATGTTCGGGTTCATCTGCCGGAGTTTCGGGAGCACGCTCAGCACGACGTAGGGCGTGCCGAAGGAGATATGCGACAGGATCACCGACAGGTAGCCCTGGCTGAAGTGCAGGAAGATGAACAGCAGGAAGAGCGATACGCCCGTGATGACGTCCGGGTTGATCATCGGGATGTTGTTCACGAAGCTGAGCGCGCGCTTCTTGCGGCCCGTGAGGTTGTGGATGCCGATGGCGGCCACGGTGCCCAGCACCATCGACACGAAGGCCGAAACCAGCGCGATGAGCAGGGTGTTCTCCACCGCGGCGATGAGCGAGGAACTCCCCTGCATCTTCCCGGTGAAGATGTTCTCGTACAGCTTCGTGGAGAAGCCCGTCCAGTTGCCCAGCACCTTGCTCTCCGTGAAGGAGAACACGGCGATGAACACCAGCGGGGCGTACAGCAGGACCATCAGGATCCAGATGTAGGTTTGGGCGAGGAACTTCTTCATAAGCCTAGATCAGCGCCTCCTCCGCTTCTTTCCCGTCGCCGGTGATCATCGTGCTGATGCCGATGATGACGAGCATAATGAGCGCCAGCGCGGCGCCGTAGTTCCACATCGAGGAGTTGATGTTCTCCTGGATGATGGTACCGAACAGCTTGATCTTGTTGTTCGTGAGGAATTCCGAGATGGCGAAGGTGCTCACCGTGGGCATAAAGACCATCAGCACGCCGCTGGACACGCCGGGCATCGACAGCGGTACGGTAACCTTCCAGAACACCTTCCACGGGGTGGCGCCCAGGTCCTGGGCCGCCTCGGCGTAGGATTTGTCCATCTTTGCCAGCACGTTGTAGATCGGGTAGATCATAAACGGCAGGTAGTCGTACACCATACCGAAGAGGAGCGTGCCCTTGCCCAGCTGGAAGCCGAGCATATTGAAGAGCTCGGCCGTGGCGAGGGTGCGCATCAGGGCGTTGATCCACATCGGCAGGATGAAGAGCACGATGGTCACCGCGCTGCGGTTCAGCTCCTTGTTGGCGAGGATCCAGGCGGCCGGGTAGCCCAGCAGGATGCAGATCAGCGTGTTCTCGATGGCGATCTCGATGGACACCGCGAAGGTGGCCAGGGCGTCGGAATCGGAGAAGAAACGCGTGATGTTGGCCAGGGTGAAATGCCCCTGACCGTCCTGCAATGCATATACGAGCACCAGGAGGAGCGGCAGGACGACGAAGATGCCGAGGAATACCGCGTAGGGAATGCTCCAGTGGCTACGCTTCATTCTTCCTTCGGATCTTGATGTCCTCCTTGGCGATGTTCACGCCCACGAGGTCGCCCTTGTCCCAGATGTCGTCGGTGTCCACCCACAGGTGGTCGCCGTCTTCGGTGAGGATGGTCAGGTGATAATGGTCGCCCTTGTATAGCAGGAAGTGCACCTCGCCGGCGAGTTCGCCGTCTTCCTGGTGGTCCCACAGGTCCACCTTGTCGAAGGCCACTTCGGCCACGACCTCCTCTCCCCCTTCGAGCCCCGGCTGCGGCAGGCATTCGAACTCGCCGCCCAGCAGCTCGACGTGGGTTTCGTCGATCATCTTGCCTTCTATGGTGTTGCAGGTGCGTTCCTTGACCATCACCTGGATGTCGTCGGGGTCGATGTACAGCATCACGGTGCTGCCCACCGGGTAGGCGTCGTAGTCCTGGATCATCAGCTCGTAGCCGGTGTCGGTGTCCACGAACATCTCGTAGTGCACGCCCTTGAAGGTGCAGGAATTCACCTTGGCGGTGAACTGCGCGCGCTCCGGCTTCTTTGTGAAGTAGATGTCCTCCGGGCGCACGACCACGTCCACCGGGACGCCCTCGCCGAAGCCTTCGTCCACGCAGTCGAACTCGTGGCCGATGAAGGACACGCGGCGGTCGCGTATCATCGTGGCGTTCAGGATGTTGCTCTCGCCGATGAAGTCGGCGACGAAGGAGTTCACGGGCTCGTTGTAGATGTCCGTGGGGGTGCCGATCTGCTGGATCTTGCCTTCGTTCATCACCACGATGGTGTCCGAGAGCGTGAGGGCTTCTTCCTGGTCGTGGGTGACGTAGATGAAGGTGATGCCCAGTTCGCGGTGCATCTCTTTCAGCTCGATCTGCATATCCTTGCGCATCTTCAGGTCCAGGGCTGCGAGGGGCTCGTCCAGCAGCAGGATCTTGGGCTGGTTCACGAGCGCCCGGGCGATGGCCACGCGCTGCTGCTGGCCGCCGGACAGGGAGTCCACGTCTCGGTCTTCATAGTCGGTCATCGAGACCATCTTGAGGACCTTGCGCACGCGCTTGTCGATCTCGTCGGACGGGACCTTCTGCAACTTCAGCCCGAAGGCGATGTTGTCGTAGACGTCCAGGTGCGGGAAGAGCGCATAGCGCTGGAACACCGTGTTGAAGGGACGCTTGTGCGGCGGGATGCCGGAGATGTCCTTGCCGTCCAGGAGGATCTCCCCTTCGTCGGGGGCGAGGAAACCCGCGATCAGGCGGAGCGTGGTGGTCTTGCCGCAGCCCGACGGGCCCAGCAGCGTCACGAATTCGCCCTTGCGGATGTAGAGGTTGATGTCGTCGAGTATCTTCTTGTCTCCGAAGGACTTGCTGACGTGCTTGAGGTCGATGATGTGTTCGTCGCTCGCCATTTCCTACCAGAGCTTGAAACTGAGCCGGTAGCGGGCTCCGACATTGATGGAAAAAGCGTCCAGGAGATTGTCGTATTCGACGAAGGCGTGCAGGCGGAGGTCGTCCGAGTCGCTCAGCGGGAAGAACTCGGCGATGGCGCCCACGTTCCACCAATTCTCATTGAGGGAATCCTGGGGCGTGATGACGTAGTTGCCGCGCAGCGAGAAGTTCCAGCGCTCGGAGGGGGCGTAGTCCACCCGGCCGTGGAAGAGGTGTCCGGGCAGGAGCTTGTAGCCGGTTTCGTAGTCGAGGAGGGAGCTGCTGGCGTATTTGGCAAGGTCATAGCCGAGGCCGGAGGTGTTGCTCCAGTCCAGGGTGACGGTCCAGTCGCCCAGGTAGAACTGGTTGCCCAGCGAGACGAGGAAATCGTACTCGTGCGGGGCGGAGGCGTATTCCGGGGCTTCGCGGCTCAGGACGGTGGCGCTCCACAGGGGCGAGAACCAGTCGTATTCGCCGCTCCACTGCGCGGACCAGGTCCACAGGCCGCTGGCGAAGGGACGCTCGCCGAAGGGCGAGGTGGTCATCTGCAGGCTGAAGGTGGACAGCTCGGACGGCGTGGTCCAGGCCACCTTGCCGCCCCACTGGTAGCAGGCCAGGTCGTTCCACAGCGGGGATGCGAGCGGGGTGTGGACGTCGTAGTCGTCGTCGTCATATTCGTGTCCGCCGGTGGTGATGCAGTCCTTGCCGAGGGTGAAGGTCCAGCTGCCGAAGGTCAGGTCGGCCTTCATAATGTCGATGAAATTGTTGGAATCGGAATAACCCAGGGTCTTGAAGAGCTCGAACGCCTCGAAGTCTCCCGAGGGCCAGTCGGTAAAGGAGAACCAGTGGTTCACGACGGTCCAGGAGAAATGTTCGGATGCTCTGCCTTCGAATTGGGTGTAGATTGAAGAATTGCCAAGGTCGAATCCGTTGTCCGCGGGAGAACGGTACCAGGTCGGGTTCAAATCCAGGCGCGAAATGACACTGACCTCGGCGTAGTTACCGAGATCGTCAGCCTCTTGCGAGTGCGCAAGCAAGCCGAGCAGCAGCGCTGCGATCGATAAAAGGTATTTCTTCATTTCCTACCATAAAAATGGGTTTGGTGAAACTTCGGCGCAAAGATATACATTTTTTCAGTATTTTTGTTTTACAAAAGAGTTTTTCTGGCTGTATGTACGATTTCGACGAAGTCATCTCCCGGCGCGGTACGCGCTGCGTGAAATTCGATGCGCTGGCCGCGCATTTCGGCCGTCCGGACCTGTCGGCCCTGTGGGTGGCGGATATGGATTTCCGCACGCCGGACTTCATCCTGGATGCGCTGCGGCGCCGCCTGGAGCATCCGGTGCTGGGGTACCCCGTGGTGGGTGACGATTACTTCGAGATTGTGTCGAAGTGGGTTTTCCGCTTGCACGGCTGGCAGGTGCCGGCGACGTGTTTCCGGTATATTCCGGGCATCGTCCGCGGCATCGGCTTTGCCGAGCGTTGCTTCCTGCAGCCCGGCGACAAGGTGATCATCCAGAAGCCGGTGTACCACCCGTTCCGCATCGTGACGGAGGAGAGCGGGTTCACGGTGGTGAACAATCCCCTGCGGGCGGTGTATGACGCCGAGGGTTTCGTGAGCGGCTACGAGATGGACCTGGAGGACCTGGAGCGCAAGATCGACGACCGCACGAAGATGCTGATCCTGTGCAATCCGCACAATCCCGGCGGGGTGTGTTTCCCGGTGGAGACGCTGCGGCGGCTGGCGGAAATCTGTTCGCAGGCGGGGATCGTGGTCGTTTCGGACGAGATCCACGCGGAGATGGTGCACGGAGGGCGGCGACACGTGCCTTTCGCTTCGGTGAGCGAGGCGGCCGCGCGGTGCAGCATCACCTTTATGGCGCCGTCGAAGACTTTCAACATCGCCGGCGTTGTGAGTTCGTATGCCATCGTGCAGGAGCCTGCGCTGGCGGATCGGTTTTTCGGGTATCTGTCTTCCAACGAGTTGGATTATCCGCCCATCTTCTCCCTGGAGGCGACGCGGGCGGCGTATACGGATGCGGGCCTTGCCTGGCGGGCGGAAATGCTTGATTATGTGCAGGGTAACGTGGATTTCGTGGACGG
>JAFYZZ010000069.1 GCA_017548445.1 Bacteroidales bacterium
GGGGCGGCCTGGGCGGCAGGCGAGGCTGCCACGGGGGCGGCTGCGACGGCGGGGGACACCTCGTTTTCGAGTTCGACCTGATAGTTCACGCCATTGACGGTCACGTCGGCGTTCTTTCCTTCAATTCCGTTGACGGCTACGTTGTATTCCTTGCCGTTGATCTTGAACTTGTATTCTTTCATTTTCTGGGTAATTTTCTGAAATTCAACTGCTTGTCATCCCAGGCCGAAGCGGCCTTGCGAATGGTGATGATGCCCGGCTCGATGTCGTGCACGGCGTCGGACAGGAACAGGTGCAGGGCCGTGGCGATGGCCACTTCGGTCTCGCCGCCCGCTTCCGCCTCCAGGGCGAGGGCGATGGCGGCCGCCACCGCGCCGTCAACCTCTCCGTTCTTCGCCTTCTTCCGTTTCTCCGGGCCCTTGGACTTGCGCTTGTACTTGCCGGAGAAGATGTTGCCGGAGAAGTTGTAGATGAAGTAGAGGATGATGAGGGCGGTGAAGACCGTGGTCACGCTGATGAGCGTGAGGGTCCATCCGTGAGGATCGATCTCCGCCATCCTGTCTCCGCCCGCGGTGAGCGGCAGGAGAAGGTTAAAGAGGAAGGTTGTCATGTTTCTTCGCGGGGATTTCCTGACGTTTTCCTTCGAGGGCTGCGAGGGCGCGGATCACGCGGAAGCGGGTGTTGCGCGGCTCGATGACGTCTTCGATGTAGCCCTTCTGGGCAGCCTGGTAGGGGTTGCAGAAGAGGTCGTTGTATTCGTTCTTGCGCGCCTCGGCGAGTTCGGCCTGCTTCGCGGGATCCGTCTCGGCCTTGAGCTCTTTGCCGTAGAGGATGTTCACGGCGCCTCCCGCGCCCATCACGGCGATGTTGGCCGTGGGCCAGGCGTAGTTGACGTCGCCGCGGAGCTGCTTGCAGCTCATCACGATGTGCGCGCCGCCGTAGCTCTTGCGCAGGGTCACGGTGACCTTGGGGACGGTGGCCTCGCCGTAAGCGTACAGGAGCTTCGCGCCGTTGGTGATGATGGCGCCGTACTCCTGCTGGGTGCCCGGCAGGAAGCCCGGCACGTCCACGAGGGTCACGAGCGGGATGTTGAATGCGTCGCAGAAGCGCACGAAACGGGCGCCCTTGCGGGAGGCGTTGATGTCCAGCACGCCGGCGAGCACGTCGGGCTGGTTGGCCACGACGCCCACGCTGCGGCCGCCCATATGGGCGAAGCCGACGATGATGTTCTTCGCGAAGTCCTTGTGGACCTCGAAGAACTCGCCGTCGTCCACGATGCTGCGGATCACGCCGTACATATCATAAGCCTTGTTGGGGCTGTCGGGCACGATATCGTTGAGGACGTCGTCGATGCGGTTCACCGGGTCTGCGGTTTCGCGCACGGGCGCCGTCTCGAGGTTGTTCTGGGGAAGGAACGAGAGGAGCTTCTTGATGGCGGCAATGCCTTCCTCCTCGGACGGGGCGCTGAAATGCGCCACGCCGGACTTGGAGGCGTGCACCTTGGCGCCGCCGAGGCTCTCCTGGTCCACGTCCTCGCCGGTGACGGACTTGACCACCGCCGGGCCGGTCAGGAACATATAGGAGGTATTCTCGACCATCAGGGTGAAGTCGGTCAGGGCGGGGGAATACACCGCGCCGCCCGCGCAGGGACCGAAGATGCCGCTGATCTGGGGCACCACGCCGCTGGCGAGGATGTTGCGCTCGAAGATTTCGCCGAAGCCGGCCAGGGAGTCGATGCCTTCCTGGATGCGGGCGCCGCCCGAATCGTTGAGGCCGATGACCGGGGCGCCTGCCTGCACGGCCATATCCATCACCTTGCAGATCTTCTCGGACATCGTCTTGCTCAGGGAACCGCCGTTCACGGTGAAGTCCTGCGCGAAGACGAAGACCGTGCGGCCGTCCACGGTGCCGCGGCCGCTGACGACTCCGTCGCCGTCGGGATGCGTGGCGTCCATCCCGAAATTGGTGCAGCGGTGCTGCACGAACATATCGAATTCTTCGAAGCTGCCCGGGTCAAGCAGCAGGGCGAGACGCTCGCGCGCGGTGAGCTTGCCTTTCTGGTGCTGGGCGTCGATTTTATCCTGCCCGCCACCGAGTTTCGCAATGGCGCGACGCTCGACCAGTTCCCGGATTTTGTCTTGCTGGATGCTCATATATTTGAAAAGCGTAAAATCGGACAAATATAGTGAAAAATCCTGGATATCCTACCTGATTAATTGACGATTCCCGCGCGCGTCCAAGGTTCCGCAGCTTTTTCGCAGAGCTTGTAGAAATGCGCCCTGAGTTCGGGCCAGCTGTAGTAGGGGCCGGAGACGGGCTCGATGCCCGGCAGGAGGATTTCCTTCTCGTTGTAGAGGATCTTGGTGAGGACGTCGCCCTTGTTGTTGCGGTAGAAGATTATCTGGCAGTTGGTGGCCATCGGAACCTGGAAGAATGCGTACCAGTCGTGCCTGGAGGCTTCCTGGGAGGGGAAATGGCGGTACTGCGGGTCATCCACGCCCAGCAGGGCGAACAGCGGAAGGATCGAGGTGTCGTGGCCGAAACGGAGGTCGGCGGCGCGGTGGCTGCCCGGCTGCAGGGCCGCATCGGCCTTCTCCACGAAGTCCATCAGCAGCGGACGGATGGCGTAGCGGATCACGTCGCCGTTTTCGATGGAGCCGCCCCACATCCGGTAGATGTTGTTGTTGCCGTCCACCCACAGATAGGCGAGTTCCTCGGGGGTGAAGTGGCGGTAGATGTCGATGCCCAGGAAGTCGACCAGCTGGCACAGGCCGGCGGTGGTGAAGATGGCCCGGACGAACGGCTCGGGATTGCCAAGCACGCGCATCGCGGCACCCATATCCGTGAACAGCGGGCGCAGGAAACGCGAGAAGTCATAGCCCGGCAGACCGGGCGCAGGCGCATAGGCGGGGCGCTGGTCGGCGGCGGGACGGCCCATCATCGGGTAGCCGCCTGAAGGACGCGACGGAGCGGGCTGGCCGGGCCGCCGGACGTTCAGGCTCGGATTGATGTAGCTCATATATTTCTCCGCGCTGGTGAACGTGAAGTCGTGGTCGGGGCACTGCTCCTTGAGTCCGTAGGCGAAATTCGTCATACTCATTATGCAGCGGAAGTTGGTGCTGGAGAAGCAGTCGACCTCCTTGCGGGACTTGTCCTTGAACACCTGCGGGAAACGGTTGTACATCCGCTCCGCCAGCATCCGGTGCTCACGGGCGCCGCGCGGGGTGAGGGAACCCTCCATCCCCTTGTGGGCCTCCACGACCGCTTCCACGTCGGCGCGCAGCGCCTTGCCGGTCTCGGTCAGCAGGCCGAGCGAATCCAGCACGAAGAACGCCCCCTGGGCGTTGCGGGCGAAGGTGGAGTTCTGCTCGTAGCGGGAGCCGTGACGGCCGTAGTGCGTGATGTAGAAGGGTTTGAACCCTTTGGGGGCGGGCGTGTCCACGATGGGGTCGAACTCGTAGGAGTGCATATTGTTCGTGGCTCGGTCGGGGTTTTCGGCGAGCAGGCGGACGATGGGCGTCTGGGCGCCGAGGCTGAGGCAGAGGGCCGTCAGCAGGGAGAGGGTAAACAATCGTTTCATAAAAAGTGGGTGTTCGGTGCGGAAAACCGGATTATCCCGCAATATAGCAAATAAACGCGAAGAAAACTAATTTGCGCCGCTGAATTTATCGTAGCGGAAAGCGCGGTAGGAGTGTGCGGGGACCGTAAAGGCGATCCGGCGGGGAGGACGCCCGCCATCGCGGACCGTCGCGACGGAAACCATTTCCTCGCCGCTCTCCAGGTCGGTAAGCCGGTGCAGCGACTCATAGCCCACCAGGGCCGCGTCCACCGCTTCGTCGTTGAAGTTCTCGACGATGACGGTGTCGTTGTCGTACACGAACAGGCTCAGTTTGGAAGGTCCTTCCAGGTACAGGTCCAGGTCCTTGCACAGGTGGCGCCGGATCTCGTTCAGCGCAGGGGCGGGGTAGTCGTACAGGTTGCCGAAGTCGTCCGGGACGGTCAGCACGTACAGGGTGCCCCGGGAATAACTTGCGCGGTGGAGGATGGGGTAGCCGGACACGCCGCCCGACAGCGGCCTTCCGGCGCTGACGACCTCCCAGCTGTCGTTGGTCAGGTATTGCAGCTGCGGGATAAGGATGTCCCGTTCCGCCTTGCCGTAGCGGCCGAAGTCGTTGACGATGGCCTTGAGGTCGGAGCAGCGGAGTTCGCAGATGTCGGCGATCTTTTCCGGGATGGCTTTCAGCAGCCCCGTGGTGATGACCACGTCGCCGCCGCCCCGGAGCTGCTCCCGGATCCTGTCCGCGATGCCGGGATCGCCGGCAGCCTGCTGCGTGAGCAGCACGGTCCGGCGTCCCTGCGGGAAGACGGAATACATATCCATCGGCAGGCCGATCATCCCCAGATAGTTTTGCAGGAATTCCTCACCCGGGGCGTGGAAGGCCTTGAAGGACCGGATGCCCACCGGGTTGCCCAGCTTGCCCGCCAGTTCGTCGGCCTGGCGGAGCACCACGTCGGCGATGCGGGCCATCGTCGAGGGGGTCACTTCCTGCCGCCCTTTTCGGAAGGGTGCGGTCATCTCGTCGTAGTTCCAGCTGGTGGTTCCGTCCTGCCAGGGGGCACGGAACCTGTCGTTGAGCTGCACGTTCAGCAGCTGCCGGTAGTCGAAGAGCATCACGTCGCGGGCCTTGGCGATGGCGGTGAGGAACAACTGTTCCGCATAGCGGTCCATACTCATATAGATGCCGCCCGAGTCCACCCAGCCGCCGCCGTTGCGGCCGCCGGAGATGTTCTCGAAATAGCGCATAATGTTGTAGCTCAGATAGTTCTGCAGGTGCTGGCTGCTGCCGGGGTCACGGGTTTCCGTACCGGTCCACACCCCGTCGAAGATCTGCGGACCGTCTTCGAGGTTGAAGCCCAGCCCCTGGAAATGGTCGTACCAGTTGGGGTACTTGATGATGACCTTGACCTTGGGATTGACCGCCTTGGCGGGACCCGTGACCAGGTTGCGTCCTGCCTCGCTCATCAGCTCCAGGCGGTATTGCGTCCAGCTCCGCTCTCCCTTGGCGTCGATCTCCACGTCCTTCTTGCTGCTGGTGAAGAAGAAGTCGTCCAGCAGGAATTCGTCGAAGTGGCGGGCGGTATGCTCGGCCACGCGCCGTACCCAGGCCCGGTCTTCCGGGTCGGAATAGCTGAAGGTCTCGAAGTCGTTGGACTCGTCGATGGTGTAGGTAATGCCCCCGGCAACCTCCAGCCCCTGTCGCAGAAAGAAGGTCTTGGCCTTTTCCAGGGTCTCGTCGTCCACAAGGAGCTTGTCTCGGTGGGTCTCCAGGTAGATCTTGTCCACGTCCAGCTGGTCGGAGATGGTCTTCCAGGTGGACTTGAGCCACTCCGTGTCCTTCATCTTGTCCACCTCATAGGCGCGGACATAGACGGAGACCTTGAAATTCTTGTGGCGCGCCGCTGCGGGCACCACGCACAGGAGCGCCAGAACGAACGGCAGGATCCTGGATGAAAAACGGTTCATAGACGGTATGGGTTTGTGCTTATTCCAGGCTGTAGCCCGGGCGATAGGCGTAGTGGAGGAGTTTCGTGGCTTCCGGATCGTTCCTGAACTTCTCGACGATCGGGTTCCAGACGATGGGGCGCCCGAGTTCCATCGCGATGTTGCCGAGGATGCAGAACGTACAGGAGCTGTGTCCGACCTCTACGGGAACGTTGGGGTCGACGTGGGCCTTGACGGCGTCGATGAAGGCCCTGTAATGCTTGTCGTTCGAGTAATAGGGGATATCGCCGTCCGTCATCGGCCCCGTCATCTCGAGCCGCTTGTCCGATGCCGCGTACCTGCCCCTGGAGACCTTGATCCATCCGTCGTCTCCATAAATTTCCACGCCCTGGCCGCGGGCCTCGCAAGGCTCTTCGGAAACGACGATGCCGTTGTCGTACTTAAAGGTAAGATGCTCGTAGTAGCTGTACCCGGGAGGGATGATTTCTACGGGACCGGACCGGTCCTTGCCCACCGCCCACTGCACGACGTCGAACATATGGGCGCCCCAGTCCGTGGTGAAGCCGCCGCCGCAGCCCTTGAAGAAGCGCCACTTGGCCCAGAACGGCTCCCGCCCGTCGGGGCCGAAACCCGGGTTGAGGTCGGGATGGTAGTGGAAGGAAGTGGGAAGGGGCCCCAGCCACTTATCCCAGTTCAGGCCCGCGGGTACGGGCATCTCCGGCAGGTTGTACGGGATGGGGGCGGAGGAGTCGGGATTGGTCCTGTCCCTGCCGAC
This sequence comes from Bacteroidales bacterium, assembly GCA_017548445.1. Next base: position 6,279 of record JAFYZZ010000069.1, read on the forward strand.
GTAGGCCTTGATCTTGCGCACGGTGCCGAGCTCGCCTTCGCGGACCATCCGGGTCGCGTGGATGAACTCGTTGCTGGAACGCTGCATACTGCCGACCTGGAGGATGCGGTTGTACTTGCGGACGGCCTTGACCAGCTGCTGGCCCTCGTAGATGGTCAGGGTCATAGGTTTCTCGAGGAAAATGTCCTTCCCGGCCTTGCAGGCGGCGATGGAGATGACCGCGTGCTGATGGTCCGGGACGGCGATGACGACGGCGTCGATGTCCGGACGCGCGAGCAGGTCCTGATAGTCCTCATAGACGTCCACCTTGACCTTCTTCTCTCCCTTTTCCTTGTAGAAGTCGGCGACCTTGCGGGCGAAACGCTCGCGCTTGATGTCGTAAACGTCGCATCCTGCGACGACGCGGACGTCCTGCATCGGCAGGAACAGGTCGAGCAGGAGAAGCACCTGCTGCCCCAGGCCGATGAAGCCGAGAGTGACTTTGTCGTTGGCCGGCTGACGGGTGTTTTTGGCGGAGGCCGGTGCCTCAGCGGCCTTCAGGATGCCGGATGGCATAAGGATGCCGGCCGCTCCGACGGCGGATACTTTCAAGAAATCCCTGCGTTCCATATTTCGGATGAATTGTTAGTGCGTGATAAAGATAATGAATAATCGGATAATAAGAAAACCGCACGGCTTGCATTTCTGCCGGATTATGGCCATTTTTGTAAAACACATAACACTTGACGGATATGATAGCCCTTCCTCCTGTAGATCCTGCCGATTTCATTATGAAGGCCGGCGACGAGATGCGGAAATGCATCAACAAGTATTTTGACGAGATTACCTTGGAAGAGGCCTTGCAGGCCGGGCCCCTGGACCCGAAATATTCTCCGGAGCTGCTGGATAAGATCCGGTCGGAATATTACGGGGAACTGAAGCACATCTGGAACACCATCCCCACTTTTACCGGTTCCTTTGAGGATTTATACCAACTTCCGCCCGTGGAGGCGGCCGGAGACCTCGACGCCCTGCAGAAAGCCTATGATGCAGCCCTCAGACGCACCTTGCGGGAAAGGCTGGGCAATGATTATAAGGATGTCGTGGCGTACAAGCTCCTCCTCAAACAGTACGGCGAGGAACTTCTCCGGACAATGCACGGCCGCTTCGTCGACATCGCGGCCGAAATCGGGAGGTAGTTACCCTCCTACCTCTTCGTGACACTTATTCCGAAAATATAATAATGCGGAATCAGGGACAGTATTTTTGACGACATATCAGCCTCGAGTTCGCTCTCTCCGCAGAAGCGGAAATAACCGGCCTCTTCATCGAACCAATACGAACCGAACATCACGAGCGGAATGAATTCTCCGAGTCGGATCTCGTCCACGCTGAACGGGAAATGATCATACATATACTCTTTCTTCCCCGGAGAGACTTCCTGCGGTTTCAAGGAAAGCAACTTCCTGACGGCCCCGATATTCTCAACCATCATATTCAAGGTTCTCAGGGAATCGGCAGAAGGAGCAAAGCCGATGGAGATTTTCTCCCCCAGGGTAAGGATTCCTTTATCCAAGTCATAGATAGGTCCCTCAGCTATGATTTCATCCCAGTATTCCTTCGGAAAGTCGGAAAGCATTCTCCTGTTTCTGAGAATGAATCTGGGGCGCTCATCCTTTAATGGATCCTCGACCAATGCTCCCTTGGCATACTCCCGTATGTCGAACTCTATGTTGTAGGTTTCATCTTTCAGGGAAGAAATGTCGAATGTGTACACATCATATCCTGCTGCGTTCAGGAGAGGAATGTAGTCTGACAGGTCAGGCTCCGTTCTCTTCAGCGCCTGTGCATTTGCACCGAAACAGAAGACGATACCGGTAAGGATGATGAAGATGAAATGTCTCATATCTTTTGTTATTTGTGATTCCTGCTTTTCTCCAAGGCATCGTATATTTCCGAAAGCCACCCGTTATGGTAATCATAGGGAGCCCGGGTCCACTGGTCTAAAAGCTTGTTCAAAGACACGATGTCTTCTTCGATGCTGGTGCACTTGTACTGTTCCGGATCGCGGTTGACCTTTACGATGTGTTTATGATCTTCTTTGAAGTCAATCTGATAAATACAGTATCCCGTCCAGCTGCGGTGTGCCCGGAGGGTGGATTTCTCCATATACCAGAACCACTTGTCCTCCATCGCCTGCGGAACATTGCCGCAACGGAGCACATCCATTTCCGCATCGCTGAAAGACCTGTCCAGCACGAAAGTCCCGTGCCGCTCAGGCATAGGCTCCGTTTTCCAGTCTTCGCGACGGGCGATGCGTTTCGTGTCTTTATTCTTATCAGGCATATATCTACGAATTCCCCATAATAACACAAAACATCTGCTTCTTTGTCCTGGTGCTCACTTCCCGCTCTTGCTGTAGGTGAAATCGCCGATCTTTATCTGCCCGTTGCCCAAGAATGAAATGGGAGAGCCTTCGTCAAATTCACCGGAACCTTCTTCGAGAACATCGGGAGAACAGTTGATGAATGCACCCATAGGCAATTCGCAGTAGAGTTTCCCGTTTTCGACCCTGTACAGGAGTGGTTTTCCAATCTCATTATGGGGAGAGTCCTTGTAGAAAGAAATGAAAACATCTTCCCCGTTCTTCCGGAAAAAGCGGATTCCCGTGATTAAGATAGTAGTCGGGTCATACTTTATATCAGGGTTTATTTTGCCCACCATCGCCGCCGGAATCTGTCCGTGCTCATCGACAGGCCCGTCAAAAGAGTAAATGTAATCACCAAATTCATACATACCGGAGCCATATATGGGTACCCACCGGCCTTGCAAACTGTCGGGAGATGCTTTTTCGCAACCGACCAGAAGAATCAGCCCGGCGAATAGCAGAATGATTTTGAGTGGTTTCATAATTACTGTATCAAATTCACCCCTTTTGAATAATCATCTCGACAGAGCCCTCTTCGAGCGAATTATAGTCATCATAATGGATATGACTGCCGACACTTTCATCCGCCAAGGCCGTCAACTGTCTGGCCAGAGACAGAAGACCTTCCCGGTTCGCTGAAATCACGACGGCGTTGTCCATATCGATACCCACCTCGATCTTGAAGCCGTCTTCCCATTCTACTTTCATAAAGCAACTCTCATTTTTATTCACCGTATCCTCGCCGCTCGATGCGGGCCTGTCGCTGGTGTATTTCTCACAAGCCATAACCATTGTCGCCAATGCGGCAAGAATCACGAGTCTCTTCATATGGATATGATCTTACACCTATTCAACGGCCAACTCTTTTTTCACTGCCTCAAAGATAACCCTTTTTTGAATATATCGACCTTGTTTAAAATGATCGGGGACGGCGACCCCGTCCAGAAGGCCCTCCAGGGGCATATGCCGTGCCTGATGAGGCCATTCTGTGGCTATGGGGGACGGTCGTCGGCCTCTCAATGGCGCCGGTGGCACACTGCCGTCCCTAATGATTTTGAACAAGGCCAGCAGTCATTCCATTCTGCAGGCGTAAGCCGGAAAACTGCGACAAAACTGCGACCGGTCATAAAAAACAAAAATCAAGCACCGTTGCCAGTGCTTGATTTTCAAATGTCTGGGTGACTCGACTTGAACGAGCGACCTCCTGGTCCCTAACCAGGTGCGCTACCAACTGCGCCACACCCAGATGCCCTCGAAAGGGACTGCAAAGATAGTCATTTTTTCGGAAAAGCATCGGCTTTCCGGAAAAAACTTACTGATGCGCGTCGCGGAGCAGGTCCAGCACCACCTTCACCGGGTTGAAGGTCTCGACGGGCACCTCCACGAAGAGGGTGTTCCAGTCGGACATCGAACCGTTCCACAGGCCCGGCAGTTCGAGGGCCTTGAGCTCGCGGCCCTGGTAGCTCTTGGAACTGATGAGGCCGGTCTCTTCGTCCACGTAGTCCAGCAGGTTGAACTTGCTGCCGTCGTGGCGGCGCAGGCAGCACACCAGGTCCACCGGATTGAAGTGCGTGGCGGCCTTCAGGGCGGCTACGGCCTGCGGGTCGTCGGGGTTGATCTGCGCGCCCTCGAGGATCTGCAGGGAAGTGGCGCCGTCCTTGTCGCGGATGATGAAGGGGCCGCCGCCGGGCTCGCCGAGGTTCTTGACCATACCGCACACGCGGATGGGGCGGTCCAGCTTGGCGCGGAGCATCTCGGCGCGGTCGCGGCTGTCCCTGGCCTCCGGCAGTTCGATGCAGAGCTCGTCGCGCAGGAAGTCCTCGATCTCGTTGCAGAGTTCCTGGCACTCCGGCGTGGCGAAGGGGTCGTCCAGGAACACGTTGTTGCCCGGGATAAAGGCGAAGTCCCGCATTTCCTTGCGCATCAGGGTGAGCTGGTCCAGGGCGAAGATGTAGCCGTGGATGCGGTCGCGCAGTTCCAGCGCGCGGCCCATCAGAACCTTCTTCCAACGGTAGGTGGCGGGCTGCAGGCGCTCCACGCACACGTTGTCTATGTTCTTGATGCTCACGAGTTCGGCGTCCAGCGCGTTCAGGTTGTAGATGAGGGCGCCGTGGCCCGCCGGGCGCGTGAGGATGCTGCCGTCTTCCTTGAGGAAGGGCTTGTTGTCCTTGTCCACCGCGAGGGTGTCGGTCTCCTTGTCCTGGTAGGTGAAGGTGACGTTGTAACGCACGCCGTAGCGCGCCTCATATGCCGGCTTGATCTCCTCCACGGCGGCCTCGAACAGCGCACGGTGCTCCGGCGAGATGGTGACCACGAGGTCCACCGTGCCGTCGGCGTTGCGCATATAGGCCTGCCCCTCGACGAAGTGCTCGGCGAGGGCGGTGCGCGTCTCTTCCGCATAGCGGTGGAACTTCAGCACGCCCTTGGGCTTGCTGCCGTATGCCAGGCCGGCGTCGGTGAGGAGCTTGCGGGCGGTCGCCGCGGGATCGAAGGGGGCGGTGCCGAACACCTCGGGGGAATAGAAGGCGAACCTTTCCAGATTGGCGGCGAGCTTCTCCGTGGCGGCGTTGGGGGTTTCCATCCCGGCGAAGATGTCCTTGAACATCCGCGAGGCGGCGCCGGAGGCGGGCACGAACTTGCAGCGGCCGTCCACTTCGGCTTCGTCGGCATAGCGGACGGCTTCGTCCTGCCGCGCCTCGTCCATCACCTCGATGCCGCGGCCCGGGGTGGCGGGGGCGACGATCGACAGCCAGGGGAATCCCTTGCGGAAGCGTTCTACCTGAGCATTCATTTTGGCTTTTTCCATATCGTTCAGTGTTTTTGTGGTTTCAGAAATAGAATTCGCGGCGGTAGCTGTAGTTCGCCCGGAGTTCGCTGAAGCGGCCCGGATCCAGGCGGAACATAAAGTCGTCCGTGAAAATGGGGTAGTTGTACTGGATGATCGAGGCGATCTGCCCCTGCGACTTGTCGTGGGCGTCGATGCCAACGGCCTGGTACTCCACGATCTCCGTGGTGGGGAAGAAGTCGTACAGTTCCGGAATCCCGAAGAAGCGGGCCACGGAGCGGATGGCGAGCGAGGTGCCGATCTGCTTTCCCTGCAGGGTGTAGCCGGCGATGTGCGGGGTGGCGATGTCCACCAGGGCCATCAGTTCGCGGTTGATGTCGGGCTCGTGGCACCAGGTGTCCAGGGCCACGGGGCCGAGGCGGGGGATGGCGTCGATCAGGTCCTGCTCCACCACCAGTTCGCCCTGAGCGGTGTTGATGAAAAAGGCGCCGGGCCTCATCGTGGCGAAGAAAGCGGCGTTCGCCATTCCCCGGGTGGTGTCGTTCACCGGGATGTGCATCGTGACGACGTCCGAGCCGGCCAACACCTCTTCCAGCGGGTGGAAGTCGGCGGGGCCTTCCGCAGCCGCCCGGAGCGGGTCGTAGCGGAGGATCTTGAACCCGAGCCGGGAGCCCATCTCCTCCACGCGCGAGCCGGCGGAGCCGAGCCCGATGATGCCGAGCGTGGCGCCGGCCAGGGAGATGCTCCTGCGAGCCGCGGTGCCGTACAGGGCGGAGAAGACGTAGTTGGTCACGCCGCCCGCGTTGCAGCCGGAGGCGTTCTTGACATAGACGCCGTGCTCCGCGCACCAGGCCTGGTCGATGTTGTCGAGGCTGACCGTGGCCGTGGCGATGAGCTTGACGGCGGTGCCTTCCAGCAGGGCGGCGTCGCAGCGGGTGCGCGTGCGGATCACGAGGGCGTCGGCGTCAAGCAGGTCCTCCCGGCGGATGTCGGGCCCCTCTTTGTAGAGTACCTCGGCGTAGGGCTCGAAGACTCCTTCCACGAAAGGGATGGCGCGGTCGATGACGAACTTCATTTCAGGATCAGTTCTCGGACGAAACCGGTGCCGGTGCCGTCCCGGGTGAAAAGCTCGTCTTCGGCGAGGATGGCGTTGACCTTCTCCAGCAGGGCCTCCCGCTGGAAGGACAGCTGGCTGCGCACCACCGACGAGTCTACGGTGATGTAGAGCCGTCCGTCCCGGAAATAGCGGCGGACGGTGTAGCGGGCGGCGCCCGAAGCGGCGTCCCAGGCTGCGTAGATGCGGTGGGTGTTGAGCCCGCCCGTCAGGTGGGCGGCCTTGAGGTATTCCTTGATCAGCTGGTCCAGGGGGACGGCGGTCTTGCGGGCGACGCGGCTCATTGGCGGGGGGTGAAGACGCCTCCTGCCGTCTCGAAATAGCTGCGGTCCGAGGTGAGCGCGTCCACGATGGACTCGGTGCGCACCTTGTTGGAGTCGGTCAGGAAGATCTGGCCGAATTCCTTGTCGGCGACCATCCGGAGCAGGTTGCCCACGCGGGCCATATCCAGTTTGTCGAAGAGGTCGTCCAGCAGCATCACGGGCGGGCAGCCGCAGGCCGCCTTCATCACCTCGTACTGCGCGAACTTGAGCGCCACGAGGAAGGACTTCTGCTGCCCCTGCGAGCCGCAGCGGCGGATGGGGTGGCCGTCCATCGTGAAGAGGAAGTCGTCGCGCTGGACGCCCGCGGTCGTGTAGCGGAACACGCGGTCGCGATCCCGGCGGACGGCCAGGATCTCCGCCAGGTTCCCGGAGGCGAGGTCGGAGCGGTACTCGATGCCCACCTGCTCGCGTCCGCCGGAAATTTCGCGGTAGTACTGCTGCACGATGGGGAGCAGGCTGTCGCGGAACGCCGCCCGCCGCTCGTAGATGGGGGTGGCCAGGGCGGCGAGCCGCTCGTCGAAGGTGCCCAGCAGGGTCTCGTCCCACACGCCGGCCTTGAGCAGCTTGTTGCGCTGAAGCAGGTAGCGGTTGTATTGCTGGACGTCGGAGAGATAGCCGCGGTCCATCTGCGAGAGCACGGCGTTCACGAAGCGGCGCCGCTCCTCGCCGGATTCGCTGACCATCGCGGTGTCGGCGGGCGAGACCATCACGATGGGCAGTACGCCGATGTGGTCCGCGATGCGTTCGTAGGGTTTGTCGTCGCGCTTGACCAGCTTCTGCCCGCCGTCCGAGACGCGGACGCTGAAGCGGGCGGACGTCCCTCCGGGCATCGCGTAGGTGCCGGACAGGGCGAAGGCGGAGGTGCCGTAGCGGAAGTTGAAGCGGTCGGAGGCCGAGAAGGCGCTTTTGGTCATCGAAAGGTACCAGATGGCGTCCAGCAGGTTGGTCTTGCCCTCGCCGTTTCCGCCGCTGATGCAGTTGATGTTCGGCGAGAAGGAGAGTTCCTGTAACTGGATGTTGCGGAAATCCTGTATGACGATTTTCTGAAGCGTGGCCATTGTTGCAAAGTTAAAGTATTTTTTCTAATTTTGCGGGCTAATTGAAACGGAAATCAAATAAAACTAATATGGCTCAGAAGAATCTGAAAGACAAAGAAGCCGTGCGGCAGGAGAACATCGAGCAGACCGTGTCCGCAACGGAGCAGTTTTACAACGAACACAAGAAATTGATCTGGGGCATCGTGGCCGCCGTGCTGGTGATCGGCCTGGGCATCCTCGCCTACCAGAAGTTCATCTACCAGCCCAAGTGCGCCGAGGCGATGGAGCAGAGCTATCCCGCCGAGATGAATTTCCAGGCTGAAGAATACGACCTCGCCCTGAGCGGCGACGGCAACAACCTCGGTTTCGCCGACATCATCGACGAATACGGCAGCAAGGCCGGCAAGGCCGTCTATCTGTACGCCGGTATCTGCGAGCTCCGTCTGGGCAACTACGAGGAGGCGCTTTCCTACCTGAAGAAATACAAGGTGAAGGAGCCCATCCTCAGCGCCCGTGCCCGTGCCTGCGAGGGCGACGCCTATGTGGGCCTGGGCGACTATGCCGCCGCCGTGCGCAGCTACAAGGCCGCCGTGGCCGTGGCGGACAACGTCTTCGCCGCCGGTTACCTCCTCAAGGAGGGTTCCGCCTACGAGGCGCTCGGCCAGAACGCCGAGGCGCTTGCCTGCTACAAGACCATCGAGCAGGATTATCCCCAGTCCCTCGAGGCCTACGATATCGCCAAGCACATCGCCAGAGTTTCCGAGTAGTTATGGGAAGAGCATTTGAATTCCGCAAGGAGCGCAAGCTGAAGCGCTGGGGCCATATGGCCCGGACGTTCACCAAGCTGGGCAAGGAAATCACCATCGCCGTCAAGCAGGGCGGCCCGGACGTGACCGGCAACCCGCGCCTCCGCGCCCTGATGGCCGAGGCCCGCGCCGAGCAGATGCCCAAGGAGAACATCGAGCGCGCCATCAAGAAGGCCACCGAGAGCAAGCAGGGCGACTTCAAGGAGATCATCTACGAAGGCTTCGGCCCGCACGGCATCGCGTATCTCGTGGAGGCCGCGACGGACAACAACACCCGGACGGTGGCCAATGTCCGCAGCTACTTCAACAAGTGCGGCGGTTCGCTCGGCACCACCGGTTCGGTGAGCTTTATGTTTGACCGCAAGTGCACCTTCCGCGTGAAGGAGAAGGAGGGCGTGGACCTCGAGGAACTCGAGCTCGAACTCATCGACTACGGCGTGGAGGAACTTTTCCGCCAGGAAGAGGAAGACAAGGACGGCAACGTCACCCCCGTGATCGTGATGTACGGCGACTACAGCGCCTACGGCCAGATCCAGAAGTACATCGAGGAGAACGGTTACGAACTGATCTCCGGCGGTTTCGAGCAGATCCCCAACGTGGACCTCAAGGACGTCACGCCCGAACAGCGCGCCACCCTGGACAAACTCATCGGGATGCTCGAGGACGACGAGGACGTTACCAGCGTCTACACGACGATGAAACCCGCCGAAGAGTAGGTTTTCAGGCGTTCGTCGAAGAAATCGGGCAATTCGTCGAAAAAGCGGACCGGAAGCGGCCCGCTTTTTCTATGTTTGCACCTGGAAACCGAACGGTATTCCCAAGAAACGGAAATTAACTCAAACAAATTAATTATAGGTAACATTTAATATTAACATTGCTCCGGAAAACGGCGGGGATCCTTCACAGGGTCCCCGCCGTCGTTGTAGTATGTATAGTTTATCGTTGTTTATCTGGGCTTCCTGATGGTGCCGATGCCGCGCACCTTGGAGTCGATGTCGGGGCAGTCGAGTTCCCGGGCGTCGATGTCGCCGGCGCCGCTGATGGTCAGGTCCGCCTTGGCGCTACGGCCGGCGAGAACCGCGTCGCCCGCGCCGTTGATGGACACCGTCAGGTCGTCGCAGTCGATGCCGCTGACGTTGGCGTCGCCGGCACCGTTCACGGTGATGACGGCATTGCCGGCCTTCAGGCCGTTGATGTCGATGTCACCGGCACCGTTGACGATGGCGCTGAAATCCAGGGCGGTGACGCCCTGCGGGGCGTTGAAGTCCACGGCACCGTTGAAGAGCAGGCTTTCCATCACGGGACTCGAGACTGTGATGGTGATCTTCTTGAGGTTGCGGATGGTCTTCAGGTTGGATTTGATCTCCAGGGTGCCGTTCTCGTTGCGTACGGTCACGTGTTCCAGCACGTTGTCGGGCGCGTTGATGGACACGGCGCAGTCGCCGGGCGTGTAGATTATGTCGCCGGGCAGGTTGCACTGCAGGGAGTGGAACTCACCGGTCACCTGGTCGCGGGAGATGTAGTTGTCGCTGGCGTTGATGGTTTCGCTGCCGGCTTCACCGGCCCAGTCGAAACCCTCTTCCTTCATAGCTTCATTGAATTCATCACTGACGCGGACGAAGCGGCAGGAGGGGAGGAGAAGCAGCGCGCAGGCTGCCAGGATGCAGGGTATCTTTTTCATTATCTATGGGTGTTTAATCGATGAATTCCTTGAGGTTGATGCCGAGCAGGGCCGCCCGGCCGCGGAAAAGCGGGAGCTCCTCCTCGATGAACTTGCGGCGTTCCGTGTCGCGGATTACGTCCAGGGCGTCGCCTGCGACGAAGAAACCGATGCCGCGCTGGTTGAAGATGACCTTGCGGTCCGTCAGGATCTCGTAAGACCTGGCGACGGTGTTGGGGTTGACCCCGATCTGAGCACCCCACTCGCGGACCGAGGGGATTCTGCCGCCGGGTTTGAATTCCCCGGAGAGGATCCGCTCGCAGAGGTTGTCCGCGATTTGGATGTAGATGGGTTTGTTGCTGTCGAATTCCATATATTTAGTGTTTAAGTGTGCGGATGCGATAGTACAGACCGCCCATCAGGCCGCATATCACCACGGCGAAGGAGACGCTGAGGACCCAGTTGAGGGAGCTGGCGGCAGAGGCCGGGTCGTTGAAGTGGTCGAACCAGTTGAAGTAGAAACTCCCTCCGCTCTGGCCGAGGATGACCATTCCGATGGTGGAGAACAGGAAACTGAGGGCGAAGAGGCAGAGGAAAGTCTTCGCGATCTTGCTCTTCTTGAAGCAGACGGCTCCGAGGGTGAAGATCAGAACGGTCTCACACCAGTTCAGGAAGAGGATGGCAGGGAGGTTGACGTGCACGCCCGCCTCGTCCATAGCAGCCTCCAACTCCTGGAGGGGGACGAGCGCGAAGAGACGCTCACCATAGCTGTTCGGGAAGAGGAAGCTCATCAGGGCGTCGCTGGCAAACTGAAGGACGAAAAATACGGCAGGCAGAACGATGCATACGATCAGGCACATCGAAAGCCACTTCTCGAAGGTGGATGCGGGGAGCATCAGGAAGTTGGATCCGGCGCGCTTTTCGGTAAGGGTACCATAAATCTTGGTACCGGCCGCCAGCATCGTGATCGGGCCGGCGAGGAAGAACTGCACCCATTTCACGGACATTTCCAGCTCGCTGATTCCGTTGCCGAAGATCAGGCTGATGAGTTCATAGATGACGAAGAAGGTGACGGGCAGGGTGCCCAGGATCAGCAGGCTGAGGCCGAAGTTGTTCTTCGTGTTGCGGAGGTCGTACAGGAAGTATTGGCCGAAGCGCTTGATATCGAATACGTTATTCATTGCTGAAGAGTTTTTTGACGAGTTCTTTGTGCTTGTGGACGGTGTTGAAGAGAGCTTCGATGTTCACCTTGCTGTCGACCTTCTCCGTGTTCGGGAGGACCTGGATGAAACCGCCGGGCAGCTGCTCGGAGTAGAGGGCGTCGGGATGCAGGGTGGTACCGTAGTCGAAGAAGAGTTTGTCGGCGATCTGCTCGATCGTGGCGTTCAGCAGGACGTCCCTGCGGTCCAGGATGATGATCGGGTCGATGATGTTCTCCAGGTCGCGCACCTGATGGGTGGAGATCACGATGGTGGAGTCTTCGGACGTGTACTTCATCAGGGCGGAGCGGAACTGGGCCTTGGACGGGATGTCCAGGCCGTTGGTCGGTTCGTCGAGGTAGAGGTAGCGGGCGCCGCAGGCGAGGGCCAGGGCGATATAGGTCTTCTTGAGCTGGCCGGCGGACATCGCGTTCATCTTCTGCTGCGGGTCCACTTCGAATTCCTTGAGGATGGTCTCGAAGGTCTCCTGGGAGAAGCGGGGCCAGAACTTGCCGGTGGCCTTGGCCCAGCAGAGGGCCTTGTCATTGACCGGAGCCACCTCGTCGGGAAGGTAATACTGCTCCTGCAGGAGGAGGGGACTGCGCTTGTAGGGATCGTATCCGTCGGCGTCTATCGTGCCGGCCTGGGTTTTCTTGAGGCCGCAGAGGAGGGTCAGCAGCGTGGTCTTGCCCACACCGTTCTCGCCCAGCAGACCGTAAATCTTGCCGGGCTCGAGGTCCATCGAGATATTTTTGAGAACCTCTTCCTTGCCGTAGCTGAAAGCTAAATTTTGAATTTTTATCATTGCTTTGTAGTGTATTAGTTCAATAGTACACCGCAAAGGTACAACAAAAAAACAAACTTCCAAATTTTTTTTGAGTTTTTTTCGATCAGCGCAGGGGACGGTGCGCGGCGGCGCGGGAAGCCTTCTCGTTCTCGCGGATGCGGGGGAGCTCGGAGGGGACGGCGTACACGTCCAGGAAACGCTCCCAGATGATTTCCACGGCGGCCGGCGCCGGGTGCACGAGGTCCTCGGCGTAGAACCGGTAATCACGCAACTCGTCCATCAGGATCTCATACGCCGGGAAATACTCGACATTGGCATTTTCGCCGGCGGACGGAAAAGCGGAGCCGGAATTGGTTTTTCGAGCTACCGCACGAAAAATAATTCCGGGCCGCCCGTCTGGAAGACTCCGTCCGTCGGCAAGAATGTGCTGCACTGCAAGGTGGAGCGTGGATTTGGAAACGGTATTCGCGCGGGCGCCCTCGCCCAGGTGCCGGATAGGGGAAACGGTGAAGATGAAACGCCTCTCCGGATGCGCCTCCACGATGCCGCGCAGCAGTTCCGCGCACTCGTCCGTAGAAAGAAGATCGTGCGCGAACTCGCGCGCGGGACGCTTCAGGCAGTTCGCGACCACGGGCCGGCCGGGCCGCCCGATCGCGCGCCACACATAAGCGGTGCCGAGGGAAAGGATGACCGTGCCGCACTCCCGCCACGCTTCCGCCGCCTCGGCGAGGGCGGCGTTGGCCGTCTCGAGGAACTCCGCGGCCGTGCTCCGGGCGAAGGAAGTATGGTGCCAGAAACTGCCGGTGCGGCCGTCGCCGGCGCCCAAAGGCACGCAGTCCTCCTCCCCGAACGGAACGGGACGGTCCAGCCTTGCCACGGCGTTGGCGATGGACGCGGCATTGTAGAGGGTGCCGAAAGGATTCGCAAGCACGCGGAAACCCGCGGCGGACATCTTCCGCCCGATTTCGTCGGCGAAACAGCTGCCCAGCAGGCAGACGGGACTGTCCAGGCTCACGGAAGCGGATCCTTTGCCGCAGATAACTTCGGTCGTCAGTTTCATATTCTTCGCAAATTTAGTAAATTCGCACATTATGAGAAACCTGCTGATAACCATTTTCTCCGCTATGCTCCTGCTCTCTGCCGCCTGCACCCCGCAGGAACGCACCCTGCATATCGTGACCACCGGCGACGTCCACGGCTCCTGGTTCGACCAGCCTTACGTGGACGGCGGCGGCACCCGGACCAGCCTGATGTCCGTCGCGGCCTGGGTGGACAGCCTGCGGCGTGCCGTGGGGCCGAAGAACGTCCTGCTGCTCGATGCGGGCGACTGCCTCCAGGGCGACAACGCCGCCTATTATTACAATTATGTCGATACGCTCGGCGAACACGCGTTCGTCTCGCTGGTATCCTATATGGGGTATGATGCCATTGCCGTGGGCAACCACGACATCGAGACGGGGCATCCCGTCTATGACAAGCTGGACGCCCAGCTCGCCGCACACCGCATCCCCTTCCTGGCCGCGAACGCGGTCAGGACTTCCGACGGGGAGCCTTATTTCACGCCCTACAAGATCTTCCGGCGCGGCGGGCTGAAGGTGGCCGTCATCGGCTTCACCAACCCCAATATGGAGGCCTGGCTTTCAGAGCCGGTGTGGAGCGGCATCGAGTTCAAGTCGCTGATTCCCTGCGCGCAGGAATGGGTGGACCGCGTCCGCGAGAAGGAAAACCCCGACGTGGTGGTGGTCCTGACGCATTCCGGCACCGGCGAGGGCGACGGCTCGAGCCTGGAGAGCCAGGGACTGGACCTGCTCGGGACCCTCAAGGGCGTGGACGTGCTGGTGTGCTCGCACGACCACCGTCCTTTCGTGAAGGAGCAGGATGGAACCTGGCTGGTCAACGGCGGTGCCCGGGCCGGCAATGTGTGCCACGTCGAGGTCGCCGGGCGGAAAGGGGACAAGACCGTTTCTGGGGAGACCGTCCGGATGGACAAGGGCAAGGTGGACGCCGCGATGGAAGAGCGTTTCCGTCCCGTTTTCGAGAAAGTGCGCGACTTCACCCTGCAGCCTGTCGGGAATCTGGCGATGGAACTGCGGACCCGCGACGCCTATGCGGGGATGTGCGACTACCTCAATCTGCTCCATACCGTGCAGCTGTCGGTCCCGGAGGCGCAGCTCTCCTTCGCCGCGCCGCTCACCTTCAACGGCACCGTCAAGTCCGGCGAGGTGATCTTCAACGATATGTTCACGATCTATCCGTATGAAAACCAGCTATTTGTCGTGAAGATGAAGGGTTCGGAAATCGTCAATTACCTGGAATACTCCTATGACCACTGGATCCGGACGCCCGGCAGGCACGTCCTGCTGATCGAGGATAGCCCGGATGCGCGGACCGGGGCCTCCCGCTGGTCCTTCGTGAACCGGAGCTACAACTTCGACTCGGCCGGCGGCCTGGTGTATACCGTGGACGTGACGCGTCCCGCGGGCAGCCGCGTGAAGGTGAAGTCCCTTGCCGACGGGTCGGCCTTCGACCCCGACGGCTGGTACAACGTGGCGATGACCTCCTACCGCGCCAACGGGGGCGGCGACACCATCATCGACGGAGCGGGCATTCCCCGGGAAGAGACAGACGCCCGCATCGTGGCCCGTTATCCGGAAATCCGCGATATGGTCTATGAGTTCATCAAAAAGCACGGAACCGTGGATTCCGTGCTCATTGGCGACCGCTCGGTCATCGGGGAATGGCATTTCGAGCCGGAGAATCTCGTCGCCCCCCTGATGAAGGCGGATATGGACCTGATTTTCTGACCTTTATCTCCGGAAGGCTTTCAGCCGCTGCTGGAGCGAGCCATCCACGGCCATCTTCATCATCTTGCGGGTCTGCTCGAACTGCTTGATGAGTTTGTTGACGTCTGCCAGGGTGGTGCCGGAGCCCTTGGCGATGCGGTTGCGGCGTGAGCCGTTCAGGCATTCGGGATGCTCTTTCTCATAGGGAGTCATCGACAGGATGATGGCTTCGGTGGACTTGAAGGCGTCGTCGGGGATGTCTACGTCCTTAAGGGCCTTGTCCATTCCGGGAAGCATCCCGGCCAGGTCCTTCATATTGCCCATCTTGCGGACCTGCTGGATCTGGGCGTAATAATCGGCTAGGGTGAATTGGTTGTGCGCAATTTTCTTCTTGAGTGCGCGTGCTTCCTTTTCGTCATACTGCTCCTGCGCCTTTTCCACGAGGGAGACCACGTCGCCCATACCCAGGATACGGTCCGCCACGCGGGCGGGATAGAAGATGTCGAGCGCCTCCATCTTTTCGCCCGTACTGACGAATTTGATGGGCTTGCCGGTCACGGCCTTGATCGAGAGCGCCGCACCGCCGCGGGTGTCGCCGTCCATCTTGGTGAGCACCACGCCGTCGTAATCGATGGCTTCGTTGAACGCCCTGGCGGATTCGACGGCATCCTGGCCGGTCATCGCATCCACCACGAAAAGCGTTTCGGTGGGGGAGACGGCCTTGTGCAGGGTGGCGATCTCTTCCATCAGTTCCCGGTCCACCGTCAGGCGGCCCGCCGTATCCACGATGACCACGCTGTAACCCTGCTTCCGTGCATACTGGATGGCGTTCTGCGCCACGGCGACGGGATCCTTCTCGCCGTCCTCCGCGTACACTTCCACGCCCACCTGGCCGCCCAGGGTCCTGAGCTGGTCGATGGCGGCTGGGCGGAAGGTGTCGCAGGCGGCCAGCAGGACCTTCATCCCGCGCTTGCTCTTGACGTGCAGGGCGAGCTTGCCGCTGAAGGTGGTCTTGCCGGAGCCGTTCAAGCCGGCCACGAGCACCACGGCGGGAGAGCCCTTGAGCTTGAGTTCGGCGTGTTCCGAGCCCATAAAGGCGGCCAGTTCGTCGTGGACGATCTTGACCATCATCTGCTGCGGCTTCACGGCCGTGAGCACATTGGCACCCATCGCTTTCGCCTTCACCTGGTCGCAGAAGTCCTTGGCGACCTTGTAGGAAACGTCCGCGTCGAGCAGGGCCCGGCGGATTTCCTTGAGCGTTTCCGCTATGTTGACTTCGGTGATCTTTCCTTCGCCCTTCAGGATCTTGAAGGACCTTTCCAACCTGTCACTTAAATTTTCGAACATCTTGTTTCGAGTTAGGAACCGCAAATATAAACATTTAATATGAAAAAACTTTTCTGGAAGAAACTCCTGCGGCCCGTTTCAGGCGCCGCACAGAAAGAATGGGATGTCCGCACCGGCGAGGCCGTGGAGAAATGGGTGCGGGAAAAAGGATATCTGAAACCCTTTGCCACTGTGGAGGAGGTCGCCGCCGACATCGGCGTGCCGTCCGACCGGCTGACGGTCTGGTGCCGCGTGACGACGGGCCGGCCCGTGCTGCGGTGGCGCAAGGAGCTGCGCATCGAGGATGCGAAACGGCTTCTGCTGGAGTTTCCGGACCTGCCGGTGGCTACGGTAGGTCAGATGGTCGGCATCGACGACAAGTCCAATTTCAAGCGGCAGTTTACCGAGACGGTGCGCCTGACCCCTCGCCAGTGGCGCGAGAGCCACGGAAGGTAGATGTCAGCCGGCAGCATTGCCTCTGCTGACCTTCCGCTTCGCTCCATCCCTCCCACGCCTTCGGCGCGGGCCCCTCCCGTTCATAAGCCACGGGCGGCTACGGTCTGCAGAGGCAATCTGCCGGCTGACAACCTATTTGGCCAGCAAGGTCTTCAGGGCGTCGCGGATGATGCGGACGGTGTTGAAGAGGATGACGGCGGCGATGACGAGGCTCACCGCGGGGTCGATGACGTGCAGGCCGGTGAGGCTGATGACGATGCCGGAAATGACCACGCCCAGCGACAGCAGCGAATCCGTGGCCATATGCAGGAAGGCGGCGCGGGTATTGATGTCGCCGCGGTGCCGCATCAGCAGCCAGGCGCTCAGGCCGCTCACGATGATGCCCACTCCGGCCGTCCAGGAGATGGCGGCGCCGTTCACGGGCTCCGGATTGGAGAACTTGGCGATGCTCTCGGCCACGATGATGGCCACGGCGACGAGCAGGATCAGGGCATTGAAGAGGGCGATGCCGGCAGAAACCTTGCCGTAGTCCTTTCCGTCGCTGCGGCGGGCGAGCCGGAAGCCCACGAGCGCGATGATCAGTGCGAAGACGTCGATGAGCTTGTGCCCGGCGTCGGACATCAGGCCGAGCGAGCGGCTGGCCAGCGCGACCGCCACCTCCAGGACCACGAAACCCACATTGAGCGCGATTGAAACCAGATATGCCTTGTCCAGGCGTTTTTCAGTCGTTTCCATAGATTTACATCGAGATGTGTATGGATACCTTGAAGCCCTGCTTCATCTCGTCGGGTATCCAGTCGTTGTAGTTGATCCGGCGGACGTAGTCCACCCGGAGTATGTTGAAGATGTTTTCCAGGCCCACCGTGTATTCCATATACGGGGCCTTGCCCAGCAGGTGCGTCCCGTCGGGGAAGGCGTAGAGCCCGTCGCCGCCCAGGGCGGGATTGTTCTTGTCCGACAGCGAACCCGCCACGGCGCGGAACGAGACCACCTCTCGCAGGCCGAGCCGGTTGATGAGCGGGATGCGGTTCAGGATCCATCCCTTGAGGTAGTAGGTGGCCGCGAACTCGGCGTAGCGGTCCATCACGAACTCCATCGGAGACATCAGGTTGAAGGCGTCGTTCTGCAGCAGGAAGGAGAGGTTGGCGTTGGGGGAGTAGAGCTTGGGCAGCGGAACCCGGTCCCAGATGATGCCGGCCTTCAGCGAGGCGTCGATGTGGCCGAAAGCGGACAGCCAGAGGCGTTTCTCTATGGAGAAATCCGTGCGGTTGTAGGTGAACGTGCGGTCGAAGCGCCCCAGGGTGTGGGTGAGGCTCAGCACCGGCGCGTCCTTGGTCAGGGTGAGGGGCGCTTCCTTGCCCAGCCGGTTGGAGTAGAGCGGTTCGCCCGGGGCGTAGCGCAGCCGGGTGGTCCAGCTGTAGTCGTCGAAGCGCATCACGGGCTCCAGGGCGCCGCCGGGGGCGTACCGCAGGTAGGCGAGCGTGCCGGCGGGCTCCACGCGGTCCAGCCGGAGCTGGGTGTCGAAGGTCACGCGCGAGATCCATTCCCGGTCGTAGCGCAACTGCAGCCGGCGCACGTACTGGAGCGGTTGCGCCGTGATGGAACTCATCAGGAAGTGATCGCGGTCCATCAGCGCGAAACTCTGCCCGGGGGCCTCCAGGTCGTAGCAGTACTTCAGCGAGAGGTTGTTGCGCAGCGCCTCATAGGGGTGGTAGTCCTTCGGGGTGAAACTGTGCACGTAGGTGAGGTCGTACTTGAAGCGCTTGTCCTTGAAGCCGTAGGCGGCGTATGCGCTCAGGAAGTTCTGCGGGTTTAGGTTGGCCGTGGTCATTCCGCCGATGCGCAGGCGCAGCCCCTCCAGCGTGTTGTAGTGGATGGCGCTGGACAGCGGACCGTAGTCCCAGCGGCTCGCGCTTCGGTCGCGCGCGGTGGGCATAAACTCGGTGGTGAGGGTCTCCACGGCATCGATGGCGTCGCTCAGGCGCGGCTCCCGCCGCACTTCCACCTTCAGGCTGTCCAGCACGCGCTCCTTGTCGGTGAGCGGAACGGGACGCACGTCGAACCAGTAGTCGTCGGGACGCCACCAGTCCGGGTTGTATACCAGGCGGTCCGGGTGGCTGTCCAGGCTGTCCGGCATCGCGGCGGCCTTGGGCGAGAACTCGTATTCGTGGTGGACGAGCTTGCGGTGGGCATAGAGCTGCTGCATCCACTTGAAGATGTAGAATCGGGCGAAGGTGTTCTTCTCCATCGACGCCCATACCCCGGAGGGCATCTTCTCGAAGTCCTCCTCGATGGCGAGCTCGCTCACGTAGTTGAGGTTGATGCGCGCGGGAATGCCCAGGGCGTACCGCTTGATGGCGTAGGTGCCGTCGTTCACGACGTACAGGTGCCCGGTGAATCCGAAGCTCCGGTTGTTGGCAGGCACGAAGGTGAGGTCGATGCACTGCGTGCCGTCCACGGACAGTGTGTCGGAGATGTAGTATTTGTAGAAGGTGGTGGCGAGCGTGGGGTTCAGCGGGCTCACGAAGCGGTTGAGCATCACCTCCACGTTGTCGTCGAAGATGTCGGAATCGGCGAAGATGGCCTCGATGTTGGCGCCGACGCCACCCTTGTCCAGGAACTCGGCGAATCCCAACAGGCGGCGGCGCACCACGTAGGTGCGGGCCTTCTTCGGCTGGCGGCGGTAGTAAGTCTGCTCCTCCTGCTCGCGCAGCGAGACCGTCAGCACGGGGGTGTTCTTGAACTGGGCGGTGTCCACGTATTTCTCGAAGAAGGGGAAGCGGCGCCAGAAGCGGCTGCTGTCGAAGTCCACGTTGAAGTCGTCCAGCGACAGGATGAGCTTGTCGTAATCGGCCGATTTGTACTGATCCAGGGAACGGACGTGGTTCTGCTCCTTGTGAGCGATCACGTTCCTGGCGAGTTCCACGGCGGGATTGTCCCGCCTGTGGTAGCGGCCCTCGCGTCCTTTCTTGGGCGTGACCACCGCGCTCTGGAGCCCGTAGGCATCCGGTTTGAGACGGACCTGGAGGCCTTCCGTGAGCCTGCCCGCCGTCACCGGAACGTTCAGGGTTTCGTAACCGAGCATCTGGAAACTCACCGTGGTCTGCTTCTGGAGGCTTTCCAGCGAGAAGTCGCCCTGCTCGTCGGTCATCGTGCCGATGCGCGTGCCCAGGAAGATGACGGACACGTAGGGCATAGGCTCGCCCGTTTCGGCGTCGGTGACGGTGCCGCGGACCCGCGTCGCGTTTTGGGCGGGCAGCAGGACGGTCCCGAGAAAAAGGAGCAATATGAGCAGGCAGGATTTCCTCATCGTAAAACCCTGCAAAGATAACAAAAAACTACCGTAATGCGCGCATCGCGTTCACGACCGCGAGCACCGTCACGCCCACGTCTGCGAAGACGGCCATCCACATCGTGGCCAGTCCGCAGGCGGCGAGCGCCAGCACGGCGAGCTTGATGCCGATGGCCAGGTACATATTCTCCCGGGCGATGCGGCGGGTGCGGCGGGCGATCCCGATGGCGTCGGCGACCTTGGAGGGCTTGTCGTCCATCAGCACCACGTCGGCGGCTTCGATGGCCGCTTCGGAGCCCAGTGCGCCCATCGCCACGCCCAGGTCGGCGCGGGCGA
>JAFYZZ010000070.1 GCA_017548445.1 Bacteroidales bacterium
GAGCGCACCGGCAGCGCCAAGCCCGCCGCCGGCCCCCGGGCCACGGACATCGCCAAGACCCCCGTGCGCCTGGCGGCCATCGAATACGATGGCGTCAGCGCGAACGAGGCGATGCGTCTGGCCCGCCTCACGGCGATCGACCTCAGCGTTCCCCTGACGAAGCAGGCCGTGGATGAGGCGATGTACCGCCTCCAGGCGACCGGCGCCTTCGAGTCCGTCACCTATTCCATCTACGGCAGCGAGGAGCCTTACCGCCTGGCCTTCCACTGCACCCCGGCGCCGGTCCACGACTTCTCGCTGGGCCTGCGCGCCGACACCGAGGAAGGCGCCGCGGTGCTCATCGGCATCGGCCTGGGCACCCGCCGGCTGTCGGGTTCCAAGGTGGACTTCCGGATGCGCATCGCGCAGAATATGAAGCTCAACGTCCACTACGCCCTCGACCTCGCCAACCTGCCTACCCTCAACGTCACCGCCGCCTTCAACCGCTACCGCGGCAACCTCGGCACCGAAGAGGACAAGCTCCGCTACGACGTCGCCTACAACGCCCACCACGAGGACTTCTACATCTCCGGGCTCGACTGGAGCCGGCTCGACATCCGCGCCGGCGTCACCAACCACGGCTACGTCCTCAACCCCAACACCGTCCTCGCCCGTATGCTCAAGGAGCAGGGCATCGCGATGTCGGCGGACTATTTCGGCACCTACATCAAGGGCAATCTCTACACCCTTGACAACTACTACTTCCCCACCCGCGGCGTCTCCTTCGCCTGGCGCGCCAACTACGACTTCCTGCGTCCGGGCGCCAAGACCTTCTCGCCGATCCTGACGGGATGCATGGACTTCCGGATGGCAATCCCGCTGAACAAGACCTGGACGCTGATCCCCGACCTGCGCCTCCGCACCATCTCGCACTTCGGTGAGGAGGTCGTCGACGGCATCCTCCATACCAACTACGTCGGCGGCGCCATCCCGGCCCGCTACACCGACGACCAGCTGCCGTTCTTCGGCATCAACAACATCCTCATCGCCGGCGACTACCTCATCAATGCGGTCGTCGCCCTGCGCTGCCGTCCCATCGGCAACCTCTACCTGAGCGCCCTCGGAGGCGTCCTGTGCCACGACGACTCCTTCCTCGGCCTGGCCACGAACCCGCTGCCCGACACCTGGGCCCTCGGCCTCGAAGCGGCCTACGACACCCTCGCCGGCCCGATCAAGCTCAACCTCCACTGGTCCAACAGCCAGCAGTGGGGCGCCTACCTCTCCTTCGGACTCGACTTCTAGCGGCCATGGACGAACGGGAGAAGAAGGTCTTCGACGCGCTTTCCGCGCAATGCGCGAAACGGGAATATTGCACCGCCGATATCCGGCGGAAAGCCCTCGAGCGGCTCGAGTTTGACGCGGCGGCCGCCGAGGCGGTCGTCTCCGCCCTCGCGGGCGAGGGCTACGTCGACGACCGCCGCTACGCCGCCGCCTTCGCCCGTGAAAAGTCCGCCCTCACCGGCTGGGGGCCCGTCAAGATCCGCACCGCCCTCCTGGCCCGCGGCATCCCCCGCGACATCGCCGTCGAAGCCCTCGGCGAGATCGACCCCGACCGTGCCGCCGCCAAGCTCGAGAAAGTCCTCGAGGCCAAATGGCGCACCCTCCGCGACGACCCCCAGGGCCGCCTCAAGCTCATCCGCTTCGCCCTCTCCCGCGGCTACGACTACGAACCCCTCCGTCCCCTCCTCTCCCGCCTCACCTCCACCTCCCCCGACGACACCCCCGACTCTGACTAGTCCCGTCCCCGACCAGCCCCGCTTTTCGCAACTCATTATCAATCAGGAAAATCCGCAAAGTGGCCGGCGTTTTTTCGCACCCGCCTCTTCGCACAACAGATTGACAATTAATAATTTAGCGAAAGCGCAGTTCGTAAATCAAACCATAGCGGCAACTACCTTCTCCGGCGCCAGCCTTTACTTTCTTCCCGTTTTTCGTAAGCACCTCATTATCTATACATTAAACGATTTGGCCGTTCTAAATACAGACCAGCCAAATCACGGATATATCTAATTCACTGCGACTTAAGAAAAACAGTGTCTTCCTCCAAGTGAAGGAACCGCGCGACCTGCCGATCAGTCGCACTGCTATGCTGCATCAGATATCTGGCCAGTCGTTCCTGCCTTTCCGGCGGCAGATGTAAAAATGGCAGCCCCGGGCCACTCATCTTATGCTTTCCCACGAGAGTGCACATCTCGTGATAAGGAACATCCGAATAAGGATCAAACTCTTCCCCCACATCAAATTCCTTCCCTGTAATCAACTCTGTTGCGCTAATCATCCTTGGAATATCACCAAACAAATCCTCGCAGCCCTTGCGGTCGAAAAAGAAGTACGTTTGAATAATATAATCGATCAATTGCTCTCTCTCTTCTTCGTTCAATTCCGCGAACAAGTGATGCAAAAGATCGTATCTCATATAACGCCCGGCC
The DNA here is from genome assembly GCA_017548445.1 of Bacteroidales bacterium. Next base: position 2,469 of record JAFYZZ010000070.1, read on the forward strand.
CGGAATTCATGTGCCACAAGATGGATAGCATCTACCAACTTCTTACGGCTGTAGCGAATGATTGGGCGCCGGGAGAAAGGATAATCTTTCTCATAATAGGCAAGGAAATTCCATCGATCTTCCTCCGCGCGCTGAACCAGTTTCTTTTCGACAGGATTATTAAAGATATACATCATGCACGAACGCATGTCCTTATCATTCCGTTTTGGCGCGCTTCCATAATGCCTTACAAACAAAGGCCCTCTCCGCCCGGTTTCCCGATTATATTCCTGTGCAAAAATGAACGACAGATCGTGTTCATATGCAGACAGTTGTGATACATCCTCCGGAAGGGCACCTTCGTGGATATGCGTAAACATATGACTCGTTCCGAGAATGCGCAGCCGATGCTTTCGAGATAAGACGGATTGAAGTGTATAATAGACGAGGTGATCCTCCGCTCGATAGAAGAGCACCCCTCGATCGCGCGTTATTTTGTATGTGTGATGAAGCGCGTTATTTGCGGTTCTTCTCATAGTTTCTTCACTTATTGCGTTTTTTATAAGCAGTTATAGTTCAACCTGTTGCCCGAATTAGCCGGTCTGTTTTCGGCCCCTCCATTTCGCGTATCACTCTCTATTCGAATGGATTACAAAAAACGCCAGACTGGCTGGATTCGGGCGAGGCAAGACGGCAGCGGTATCAAGGTGGGGCGAGGCGGCAGCGGGCGAGGCGGGCGAGGTCGGCGGGCGGGAGGATGCCCGCCTCGCCGAGGGCCTCGACC
>JAFYZZ010000071.1 GCA_017548445.1 Bacteroidales bacterium
CATCCTTACCAAGGATGCGCTCTACCCCTGAGCTACACCGGCTTAAGTATGTATCCTGAGCGGAAAACGAGGTTCGAACTCGCGACCCTCAGCTTGGAAGGCTGATGCTCTACCAACTGAGCTACTTCCGCTTGTTGTCGTGGGAGGTGGTGGACTCGAACCACCGAACCCTGAGGGAGCGGATTTACAGTCCGCCGCAATTGCCACTATGCGAACCTCCCGACAGTTATTTCCTTTCGAGCCGATAGAGGGATTCGAACCCACGACCCCGAGATTACAAATCACGTGCTCTGGCCAACTGAGCTATATCGGCAAGCTCAACTGAATCCTTCATCGCTGAAAGGGACTGCAAAGGTAGAAAGTTTTTCCGAATCTGCAAAACTTTTTGCGTTATTTTTTCATCATCTCCCGAAGCAGCTCGTAGATGGATTCCGCATCCAGGCAGCACTCCGCCCGCTGGGCGGCCTGGGTGTCCTGCGGAATGAAGCGGTCGGGGATGCCCAACCCCTTGACGATGGGGGCGTTGGCCTTGCCGGCAAAGTATTCGCAGACAGCCCCGTACAGCCCGCCCTTGAGGGCACCGTCCTCCAGCGTAAGGATGACGCGGAAGGAAGAGACCTCCTCCAGGATGGCGGCGTCCAGCGGCTTGAGGAAACGCATGTCATAGACCGACGGCGCCACCCAATAGTCGGTCTTGTGCCGCACGGCGGCTTCCATGGCGCGGTTCGCCACCGGGCCCAGGGCCAGGATGGCGACATCCTTCCCGCCGAGGAGCTTTTCGCCGCGGCCGATATCCAGGCGTCGATATGCGGATTCCTTCCAGTCCGCCCCTTCCCCGCACCCGCGCGGATAGCGGATAATATAGGGACCGCCCTGGATGGAAAGACCCGTGTACATCAGGTCCTTGAGTTCGATTTCATTGCGGGGCGCAGCGATGATCGCATTCGGGATGCTCCGGTAAGCAGCCAGGTCGAAGCAGCCGTGGTGCGTGGCACCGTCCTCCCCTACCAGGCCGCCCCGGTCGAAGCACAGGACCACCGGCAGGTTCTGCAGCGCCACGTCGTGGATGATCTGGTCGTAGGCGCGCTGCGAGAAAGAAGAATAAATGTTGCAGAAGGGTTTCATCCCTCCCGCGGCAAGTCCCGCTGCGAAGGTCACGGCATGCTCTTCTTCAATGCCCACGTCGAAGAAACGGTCGGGGAACGCCGCTTCCAGGAACTGCATGCCGCAGCCGGTGGCCATCGCAGGGGTGATGCCCACGACTTTCCCGTCCTGACGGGCAAGATCCGTGAGGACCTGCCCGAAGACGTCCTGGTAACGGTCGGCGGGATGCACGGACTTGATGCGGTCGCCGGTTGCGGGGTCGAAGCGGCCGGGGGCGTGCCAAGTCGTGGGATCGGCCTCGGCCGGGGCATAGCCCTTGCCCTTCTTCGTGATCACGTGCAGGATCCGCGGACCCTTAAGGTCCCGGAGGCGGCGGAGCGTATCGTACACCTGCTCGATGTCGTTTCCGTCGATGGGCCCGAAATAACGGAAGCCCAGCGACTCGAACACCGCGCCGCCGGAGCCGCGCACGAGGTTGGACTTGGTGTCGGTGACGGCCTTCTGCACCCAGTCGCGGAACTTACCTTCTCCCAGCTTGTTCCATATATGGCCCTTTACCTTATTATAGGTGTTGGACGTGGTAATCCGGAGCAGGTAGTCGTGCAGGCCGCCTGTAGCCTGGTCGATGGACATGTTGTTGTCGTTCAGGATGACCAGGAGGTCGGCCTTGGAGGAACCGGCGTTGTTCAGGCCTTCCCAGGCGAGGCCGCCGGTGAGGGCGCCGTCGCCCAGCAGGGCGACCGCCCGTTCTTTCGTACCCTGCAGGCGCGCCGCCTCGGCAAGGCCCAGCGCCGCGGAAATGGACGTGGAGGAATGTCCGGCGCCGAACGCGTCGTACGGACTTTCGGACCGCTTGGGGAAGCCGCTGATCCCGTCCCGCGTACGGTTCTTGCGGAACGCCTCACGGCGGCCGGTCAGGATCTTGTGGGCATACGCCTGGTGTCCCACGTCGAAGACGATCTTGTCCTTGGGCGTGTCATACACGGCGTGCAGGCCCACGATGAGCTCCACGGCGCCGAGGCTGGAGCCCAGATGGCCCGGATTCTTCGCGCAGCACTCTACCATGTAGCGGCGGATCTCCGCGCACAGTTCGCGCAGCTGCTCCGTATTGAATTTCCGGATGTCCTCCGGACCGTTCACCTTTTCCAGTAGCATTTCAGTTCAGATTAGGTCTCACCGGCTGGGTGCGTCGAGCTTAAGTTCGGGATGTTTCGCCGAAGACCGCGAGAAGAGCAGGGCCGTAAGGACGGCCAGGACGCACAGACCCGTGAACATCAGTTCCACGGACAGCGGACCGTCGGCCGCCTTGTCCAGGATGCTCCCGGCCAGGCGCTTGAACACCAGCAGGCCCAGGTTCTGCACCCAGTAGATGAGGGCGAAGGTTGTTCCCAGGATGCGGTCGGGAACGATCTTCGGGACGCTCGGCCACATGGCGGCCGGTACCAGCGAGTAGCCGAAACCGAGGAAGGCCATGGACAGGTACCCCCAGAACGGGACGCCGGCCGGGGCGAAAGCGAGCAGGAGGTGCGCCGCCAGGGCGAGGATGGACCCGAAGATCATCCAGCGGGTTCCCTTGCCGATCCTGTCCACCATCAGGCCGAACAGCGGGGCGAAGACGACGGTGGAGAAAGGCAGCATCGACACCATCCAGCCGGCGTCCTGGGCGGGCACGCCGAAACGCGGGATCAGAATGGCGCCCGCGAACTTCTTGAACGCCACGATGCTGCTGTAGAACAGCACGCACAGCAGGCCCAGCAGCCAGAAGTTCTTGTTGCCCAGCACCTTGAACAGATCCTTGAAGCGGAAATCGTCCGCCTTGTTCTCCTGGAGTCTGGTCGGGAAACGCTTCGCATCCAGGGCCACGAAAACGGCCCAGAGGATGAGCCCGAGCGCCATGAGTCCCATGCCCAACATTGCGGGACGGGCCGTCTCGGTGAGCGAATAGATGTGATCCTGCTGCTGGACGACCAGTTTCGGCGAAACGACCAGGGCGAAGGCGGTGCCCAGACGGGCGATCGCCAGGTGCAGGCCCATGGCGAGCGCCATCGCGCCGTCCTTGAACCAGCGGCCGATGGAACGGTTCACCACCGTGCCGGCCATCTCGCTCCCGAGGCCGAAAACCATGCAGCCCCCATAGGCAAACGTCGCAGAGTTCTTCTGTCCCGACAGGAGTGCGTAGGTCACAAGACCTGCGCCCAGGACCATCATCCCCACATACAGCGTACCGGCCAGCCGGACGCCCCACTTGTCCAGCAGGATGCCGAACAGGGCCAGACCGCCGAAGATGCACAGGACGCTGTATCCGCTGGTGTATTTTCCATAGTCGTTCTCGTTCCAGCGGAGTTCCGTCAGATTCGGGTCCTGGAACAGGTACGAGATGCTGGAAAACATGTCGTCGAAGAAGTACGATGCGAACATCGGTACCACGAGGCAGGCCAGCGCAATCCAGCACGCCGACCTGCCCAGGGAGCGCTTACTCATTTACTGCTGGATATTGGGTTCTTCCAGGCCGAGGTGCTTCTTCCTGTCCACGACCTTGAGCACGAGACCGAGCACGAGGGCGGCGACGCCCAGGCAGGCGAAGACGATGAGCGGGGCCGTGTAGTTGAACTGCGTCGGGTCGGTGACGCCGGGATTGGTCTTGTCAAGCACCTTGCCGATCAGCATCGGGAACAGCCACAGGCCGATGTTCTGGATCCAGAAGATCAGCGCGTAGGCGGAGCCGATGACCTTGGAGTCCACGAGCTTCGGGACGGACGGCCACAGGGCGGCCGGGACCAGCGAGAAGCTGGCGCCGAGCACGAGGATCGTGGCGTAGGCGACGATGACGCCGCCGACGGCGTTGCCCTTGAAGGCAGGCAGGACGAAAGCGAAGGTCAGGTGGCAGACGATCAGCAGGATGGCGCCGAGCACGAGCATCGACGCGCCCTTGCCCTTGCGGTCCAGGTAGTTGCCCAGGATCGGGGTGATCAGGACCGCCAGGAGCGGGAACACCGCGAAGATGGACTCGGCGCTCTGGCGCATGAAGCCCATGTAGCAGTACGCGATGAGGGCGACGATGGAGATGCCCAGGAACAGGTACTGCTTCGTCTTGTCCTTCATGAAGTTGCTGGTGAAACCGGCGGCGGCCACGATCAGCATGATGACGTATTGCACGATCGTCACGCCGGAGCCGGCCCAGAAGGAATCGGCGGCGGGCTCGGTGAGCGTCAGGTTGCACTGGAGCATGTTCACCGCATACTTCTGGAACGGGAAGATGGCGGAATAGTACAGGACGCACAGCAGGGCGACGATCCAGAATCCGCCGTCGGACAGGATCTTGCCGATGTCGCTGACCTTGAACGGGTCGTCCTTCTCCTCGGCCTCGCCGGTCTGGCTGTCCAGTTTCTTGTCCATGAAGAAGTACACGATGCA
>JAFYZZ010000072.1 GCA_017548445.1 Bacteroidales bacterium
GGCTCGGACTCCTTGTCCAGCTTGATGACCTTGGCGTAGCAGCCGCCTTCGAAGTTGAAGACGCCCTCGTCGTCCCAGCCGTGCTCGTCGTCGCCGATGAGCAGACGCTTGGGATCGGTGGAGAGGGTGGTCTTGCCGGTGCCGGACAGGCCGAAGAAGATGGCGGTGTTCTCGCCGTTCATATCGGTGTTGGCGGAGCAGTGCATCGCGGCGATGCCCTTGAGCGGGAGGAAGTAGTTCATCATCGAGAACAGGCCCTTCTTCATCTCGCCGCCGTACCAGGTATTGAGGATGACCTGCTCCTTGCTGCTCACGTTGAAGGCGACGCAGGTGTCGGAGCGGAGACCCAGTTCCTGGTAGTTGTCCACCTTGGCCTTGGCGGCGCAGTAGACGAGGAAGTCAGGCTCCTGGTCGAACTCGGCCTGGTTCATCGGGCGGATGAACATATTGGTCACGAAGTGGGCCTGCCAGGCCACCTCCATAATGAAGCGGATCTTCATACGGGTGTCCTTGTGGGTGCCGCAGAAGCCGTCCACGACGAAGAGGCGCTTGCCGCTGAGCTGCTTGAGAGCGAGGTTCTTGACCTCTTTCCAGACCTTCTCGGACATCTCGTGGTTGTCGTTCGGATAATCCGGCGTGTTCCACCACACGGTGTCCTTGGAGTTCTTGTCCATCACGATGTACTTGTCCTTGGGGGAGCGTCCGGTATAGACGCCGGTCATCACGTTGATGGCGCCGAGTTCGGTTACCTGGCCCTTGTCATAGCCCTCGAGGCCGGGCTTGGTCTCCTCGTTGTAGAGGACTTCGTAGGTGGGGTTGTAAAGGATCTCGGTGACTCCTTTGATGCCGTACTTGCTTAAATCGATCTTAGGCATAATGATATGATTTGATGTTGTTTATTTGTTTGTTAAGTCTCCTAACCAAAAAATCGTACAAATATAGTAAAAGTCCCGCATATTTCCAACACCGGGTTTCATCGTTCCGGACAGGTGGAGGATTGGGATTATTTCCGTATTTTTGCAGATATGGAAACGCTGGATGTCCTGAAGCAGTACTGGGGCTACGACGCCTTCCGTCCGATGCAGGAGGAGATCATCTCCGCGGCCCTGCAGGGACGGGACGTGCTCGCCGTGCTGCCCACGGGCGGCGGCAAGTCTGTGTGCTTCCAGGTGCCTGCGCTGATGCGCGACGGCCTGGCCCTCGTGGTCACACCCCTGATCGCCCTGATGAAGGACCAGGTGCAGAACCTGGAGGCGCGGGGCATCCGGGCGCTGGCGATTCACGCCGGAATGGACCGGCGCGAGGTGGACCTGAAGCTGAACAACGCCGCCTACGGCGACTTCAAGTTCCTGTATGTCTCGCCGGAACGCCTGAACACCTCGCTCTTCCGTTCCTACCTGCGGGTGCTCCCGATCAGCTTCATCGTCGTGGACGAGGCGCACTGCATCTCGCAGTGGGGCTATGACTTCCGCCCGGACTACCTGGGAATCAGCGCCTTGCGGGAAGTGGTCGACGCCCCGGTGATCGCCCTCACAGCCACGGCCACGCCCCGGGTGGCGGCGGACATTATGGACAAGCTGGCTTTCCGGGAACCCCTGCTGCTGAAAAGCGGCTTCGAACGGCCCAACCTCTCCTACATCGTCCGCCGCTGCGAGGACAAGAGCGGTCAGCTGCTCGACATCTGCCGGGGAGTGGACGGGTCCGGCATCGTTTATATGCGGAGCCGCGCGCGCAGCGAGGAGACGGCTGCCTTCCTGCAGGCGAACGGCATCTCCGCGTCGTTCTATCACGCCGGACTGGACGGCGGGCAGCGCAATCTGCGCCAGGAGGCGTGGAAACGCGGCGAGATCCGAGTGATGGTTTGCACCAACGCCTTCGGGATGGGCATCGACAAACCCGACGTGCGCTTCGTGGTGCACACGGGCCTGCCGGAGAGCCCGGAATCCTATTTCCAGGAGGCCGGCCGGGCGGGCCGCGACGGGCTCCGCTCCTATGCCGTGCTGCTGTGGAACGCCACGGACGTCCGGCGGCTGAAGCAGCTGCTGGACGTGTCGTTCCCCTCGCTGGAGTTCATCGAGGACGTGTACCAGAAACTCCACGTCTTCTACGAGATTCCCTACGAGGCGGGTGTCGGCCGGCAGCTGAAGTTCGACCTGGAGGCGTTCTCGAAGCATTTCGGGCTGGACCGTTCCCGCGTGCATTACGCCCTGAAATACCTCGAACGCTCGGAACACCTGACGTTCTCGGAAGACGTGGAGATTGCCACGCAGGTCAAGATCCTGGCCGACCGCGACGCCCTGTACGAGATAGACCTCCCGGACCCGGCGATGGTGAACCTGCTGGAAGTGCTGATGCGCCGCTATACGGGCGTGTTCTCCTACGTGGTGCCTATTAGGGAAGAAGAGGTGGCCGCCGCCTGCGGCCTGGCCGTGCCCGCCTTCCGCCAACTTCTGTACCGGACGGCGCTGGAGCACGTGATCAAGTACGTGCCCGGCGAACGCTGCAGCGTGGTGTACCTGCACCACAACCGCCTGATGCCGGGCAACGTGGACCTGCAGAAGGCGAAGTACGACTTCCTGCTGGAGAACGCCCGCGCCCGGATGGACGCCGTGACGGAATATGCCACGGAGGAAGGGGAGTGCCGCTCGCACTGGCTGCTGCGCTATTTCGGCCAGGAGGAATCGGACGCCTGCGGCACCTGCGACGTGTGCCGCTCGCATCGCTCTTCTCCGTCATCCGCCGGCGAATCCCGCGTCCGCGCCTGGTGGACCGCGCACCCCGGCGCCTCCCTGCAGGAATTCCGTGCCTGGTGCGCCGACCCGGGAAGCGGCGCCCCTCCCGACGCCGTGGCACTTTACCGCCGCCTGCTGGACGAAGGGGAACTGTAACGGGCTTTTCCGCATATCCGCCGGATTTGGAAGAATGGAAGAAAAACCGTATTTTTGGAGTTACGATTGCACTGAAACAGACTTCTTATAACTAAAGACGATATGAAAAGAATCCTCACCGTTCTCGCCGTCTGCCTGGCGTGCTCCGGCGCCCTCAAGGCGCAGCCTGCCGGCGGTTTCGGCGGCTTCCAGATGCCCAAGATCGACGTCCACTGCTCGCAGAAGTACGCGGACATCGACTACGCGGGCGACGACCAGGTCTATCACAAGATGGACATCTACCTGCCCAGGATGCAGAAAGAGACCTATCCGGTGGTGGTGCACATCTACGGCAGCGCTTGGTATTCCAACAACTCCAAGGGAATGGCGGACCTGGGCACCATCGTGAACGCCCTGCTGGACGCGGGCTATGCGGTCGTGACCCCGAACCACCGTTCGTCGGCCGACGCCAAGTTCCCGGCACAGATCCACGACATCAAGGCCGTGATCCGCTACATCCGCGCGAACGCCGGAGTGTATCACCTGGATCCTTCCTTCATCGCCACGTCCGGATTCTCGTCCGGCGGTCACCTTTCCTCGCTGGCCGCGACGAGTGGCGGCGTGGCCGAGCTGGAGGGTGAAGTGGGCGGTTATACGCGCTTCAGCAGCCGCGTGGACGCCGCCTGCGACTGGTCCGGCCCCATCGACCTCAATTATATGAGCTGCGGCGCCGCCGAGGACACCTGGAACCACGGTCCGGAAGAGGCCGTGATGGGCTTCCCCTTCAAGGGCAACGAGGAGCGCTTCAAGGCGCTCAACGCCACCACCTACATCGACCCGTCCGACCCGCCGGTGGTCATCTTCCACGGCACGGAGGACAACGTGGTCCCGAACTGCCAGGGCTCGCATTTCTATGAGTTGCTGGACAAGGCGGGCATCCGCACCGAGCTTTACCTGGTGGAGGGCGGCGGCCACGGTATGAATATGTATTCCGAGAAGAACCTCCGTTCTATGACGAACTTCCTGGACAAGGTGCGCGTCGAGAAGGGCGGCACTTTCGTCACGGGTACTAACCCCGTCATCACGGGTTTGTTCTCCGCCGATCCTTCGGCACACGTTTTCAACGGCAGGCTTTACCTCTATCCTTCGCACGACATCCCGACTGTCAACTTCCAGCGTGACCAGCCGTGGTTCTGTATGTCCGACTACCACGTCTTCTCGACCGACGACCTCACGCACTGGACCGACCACGGCAATATCGTGGACCAGAAGGACGTGCCCTGGGGCAACCCCACGGCCAACTCGATGTGGGCTCCGGACTGCGTGGAGAAGGACGGCAAGTACTATTTCTACTTCCCGAATGCTCCGGCACGCGGCCGCGGTTTCGGTTTCGGGATCGGCGTGGCGGTCTCCGATACGCCTTACGGCCCCTTCAAGATCGATGAGAATACGGTGCAGGGTACCGGCGGCATCGACCCCTGCGCGTTCAAGGACGACGACGGCACCATCTACCTGATCTGGTCCGGGATGGGCCTTCGCGGCGGCAAGCTCAAGGACAATATGAAGGAGATCGACGGCGAGGGCGTCCGCCTGGACGAGGCTTTCCCGAAAGGCCAGACCGAAGGTCCGTTTATGTTCAAGCGCAACGGCAAGTATTATCTTACCTATCCCTGGGTGCGCGAGCAGGGCGGCACCGAGTGCCTCGCTTACGGTATGAGCGACAACCCGCTGGGCCCCTACGAGTTCAAGGGCGTGTTTATGGACGAGTCTCCCACCGGCTGCTGGACCAACCACCATTCCTTCGTGGAGTTCAACGGACAGTGGTATCTGTTCTATCACCACAACGATTTCAGCCCGGACTTCGACAAGAACCGCTCGGTGCGTGTGGACAAGGTGTCGTTCAACCCGGACGGCACGATCGTCCCCGTGATTCCGACCTGGCGCGGCGTAGGTTATTTCCGGGCTTCCGACGAGCTGAACATCGACCGCTACAGCGAGATCGAGGGCGCCACGGTGGATTATCTCGACCCATATAATTACTTCGCAGGCTGGAAGACCCTGTTCGCCAAGCCGGGCGACAAGGTGCGCTTCAACGAGGTGGATTTCGGCAGCAAGGCTCCCAAGAAAGTGCAGCTGCGCGTAAAGGTGGACAATATCGCCACGCTGCGCATCTCCACGGTGGGCGGCAAGCGCTACCAGGACGTCGTACTGGGCCCGACCAACGGCGAATGGCCCGTGGCCGAGGCTCCCTTCAAGCCGAAGGTCAAGGGCGTTCAGGACGTCACCGTCGAGCTGCTTTCCGGCGCCGCGGAGGTCGACTGGATCTCCTTCCCCGCCAAATAGCGTGTATCACGGCATAAGAAAGGCGGCCCGGATCCCGGGTCGCCTTTCTTGTTGTCCTCCTTTCTTTTATTCGCGGTTCAGGGTGATGACGCCGGCGGAGAGCGGATCGATGCTGAGGGTCGCATTGCCGTCCTGTACGGGGACGGCCTTCTTCTGCCGGGCGAGGGCGTGCGGCTGCTCCATCGTGTTGGCGGCGTCCAGGCTGCCCGGAGCGTAGAACTCGTATTCCGCGCCGGCCAGGCCGCCCCAGTCGCCGCGGAGCGTCAGTTCGTAAGGCTTGTCGGTGGGGTTGACCACCTTGAAGATGACGCCGCCCCCGTTTCCGGCCAGGGAGGCGGACACGCTCAGGTCCTTGGTATCTCCCTCATAGGCAAGGCGGTAGGGGGAATAATGGTCGTACCACAGTTCCGTAATCAGGTAGTTCGGCGCCACGAAGAGGCCCTGATAGTCGAAGTTGATGAACGCGTTGTTCCAGTCGGGGGCGTCGGTGCGGCGGATGAACAGGGCAGCGGCGCCCATCGCCACCACGTCCAGGTTCTCGCAGACGTTCAGGAAACCGCCGGCGAACAGGCCCGTGCGCCAGTCGGTGCTATTAAGGTTCCACTCGGAGATGAACAGCTTGATGTTGGGGTTCGGGCACCTGGCGATCATATCGGCGTAGCGCTGGTACTGCTGCGCGAGGCGCTGCGGGCCGGTGGCGTAGCCGCCCTGCTGCTCGTAGTGATGCAGGGACACGTAGTCGAAGAAACGGCCGGAACGATTGAAGAACGCCTCGTCCTCGGGGAAACCGCCGCAGACGATGATCTTGATGGACGGGTCCACCGCGCGCATCGCGGCGGAATAGTCGCGCACGCAGCGCTCGTAGCGCTCGATACCCATCTCCCACATCTCGTTGTCGATCTCCCAGTACTTCACGTTATAGGGCTCGGGATGGCCGTTGGCGGCCCGCTTGGCGCCCCATTCTCCCGTGGCGGGCTCGTTGCAGTAGCGCAGCCAGTTCACAGCGTTCTGCAGGAGTTCGTCATACTCGGATTCGGGCCGCTCGAAGCCCACGCTCACCACGATCACCGGCTCGGAGCCGATCTCGCGGCAGAAGCGGATGAACTCGTCGGTGCCGAAGCAGTTCTGGTCGTAGTCCAGCCACTGCCAGTGGTCCCAGCGGCGGCGGGCTTCCTGCGGGCCGATTCCCCACTTCCAGTCGTACTGCGCGGCATAGCCGCCGCCCGGCCAGCGCAGGCAGGTGGGATGCAGGTCCTTGACGGCCTGGAAGATGTCGGGACGGAAGCCGCCCAGCGCGAGGCCGCTCTGCGTGGACATCGTGGCCATATCGACCAGCAGGGTGCCGTCCTCGGCCGCGATGGCGAAGTCGGCGTCGCCCCGGTAGGCCCCGGCGTCCAGGGTGAATTCATACTTCTGCCAGTCCGGAGACGGGCAGCCCAGGCTCTTGCGGACGAGCCACTCGCCATTGCGGCGCAGGCCCACGCTCAGGCGGGCCCGGCCGTCGCCCTTGGCATAGACCGAACCCACGAAGGCGTCGCCCGGACGGACGGCCTGCGGACCCTGCTGCAGGCCGGAGAGGCCCTTGGCGGCAATCTGCTGGGCGTAATCCATATTGACGGCATCTCCCTTGATGAGCTTGAAGGCGGCGTCGCCGAAGGAGGTCCATTCGGGCGCCACGTCGGGAATCTTCACTTGCTCGGGCTGGCCCTCGAACAGGACCTGCTTGCCGGACGTGATGCGGATGTTGCGGTAGAGGGCTTCCGTATAGTTCTCCCAGAGGGTGACGGTGTTCTGCCTGCGGCCGGTGGGGACGTTCTTGGAAAGGATCTTCTTGCCGTCCCACCAGACGCTGACGCTGCGGGCGCGGCAGCTGATCTTGACGTGGTGCCAGGAGTCCTGGTCGATCTGCGCCGCCTGGGCGGCCTTGGTGGCGATGGGCTCCAGCGTCACCACCTTGCGGGTGCGTCCGGCGAACATCGGGACTTCCTTCTCCACGCGGGTGGCCAGGGTGAACTCGGCTGTAGTGGCCTGTTTCTGGGCCTGGGCCAGGGCCCTGGCCTGGTTGTCGGCCTCGATCTGGGCCTGGGTTTGGGCGAGGGCGAAACGCTGCCCCTCGAAGGCGGGATCGTAGAGCCTCAGGAAGTAGGGTTCCCCATCGGCCTGGTCCTTGACGGCGAAGCGAAGGTCCAGCAGACCGCCGCTCCAGCGCCGGCCGGGCAACTTGTAGGCGCGCCATTTCACGTCCATCTCGATGTCATAGCTGTCGGTGTCCAGCTGCACCAGCTCGATGGGCTGCTCGTAACGGGTGGGGGAATGCAGGATGTCGTCCGCATCGGCGAACCAGCCGTCGAAATAGCCGTCGCGCGGCGCGATGCCGGGGAAATGCTCAGGCTCGAAGGAACGGCCGTAGATGATTTCCTGCCACACGCCGTTGTTGGCGGAGAAGTAGATGTGCTCGAACAGCTGGCCGTAGATGAGCGGGTCGATCCGCCCGTCCGGCTTGAGGGAAGGAACGTTGATGCTGACGTTTTCCTGGGCTGCGGCCGCGGCGCCCAGCAAGAGGGTCGCGGCGAGAAGGATGCGTTTGAAAGGATACATAATCGAAGGTAATAATCGTATACAAATATAGTTTTTTTTCCTCGCGCGTGCGTAATTCCAAGAAAAAAAAGTATATTTGGATATTTGCACGCGAACGAAACCATAACCGATTTATAACCGATATGAACCGTTTCCTAAAACTGTTTTTTGCCGGAACCGCGGCCCTCGCGCTTTCCGGCCCTCTTTTCGCGCAGCCTGCCGGCAGTGACGCCGAACTGCCCATCTACCTCAACACCGCCTACACCTTCGAGGAGCGCGCCACGGACCTGGTGTCCCGCCTGACTTTGGAGGAGAAGCAGAGCCTGCTCGGCAACAATATGGCCGCCATCCCGAGGCTCAGCGTGAAGAACTACAACGTCTGGAGCGAGGCGTTGCACGGCGTGCTGTCCGGTGCCAACCCTTCCGTAGGCATCCTCGGCCCGACCTCCTTCCCCAACAGCGTGGCCATCGGCTCCACCTGGGACCCTTCCGTGGCGGAATGGATGGCCTCGGCCATCGCCGATGAGGCGCGCGCCATCTTCCAGACCGGCACCAAGGGCCTGACCTTCTGGTCGCCGGTGGTCGAACCGGTCCGCGACCCCCGCTGGGGCCGTACGGGCGAATCCTACGGCGAAGATCCCTTCCTGGCGGCCGAGATGGCCAGGGGCTTCGTGCGCGGGATGATGGGCTCCGACCCGAAGTACCTGAAGGCCGTCCCGACGGCCAAGCATTATTTCGCCAACAACAGCGAGTTCGACCGCCACGTCAGCAGCTCCAATATGGACAGCCGCGATATGCGCGAATTCTACCTGTACCCCTACAAGCGCCTGATCGAGGACGAGAACCTGCCTTCCATTATGTCCTCCTACAACGCCGTCAACCACATCCCCACGACGGCGGGCAACTTCTACATCGACACGCTGGCCCGCAGGACCTACGGTATGAAGGGCTATGTGACCGGCGACTGCTCCGCCGTCCAGGACCTCTGGGACGGCCACTACTACGTGGAGACGCGTGAGCAGGCGGCGGCGGCCGGCCTCCGCGCCGGTGTGGACTCCGACTGCGGCAACATCTACCAGCGGTTCGCGGTCAGCGCCTATGAACAGGGCATCCTGCCGATGTCGGACATCGACCGCGCCCTCGTGCATATGTTCACCATCCGGATGCGGACCGGCGAGTTCGATCCCGAGCAGATGGTCCCCTACACGAAGTTCGAGCCCTCCCGTGTGAGTTCCGCGCAGAACCGGGCCCTGGCGGCCGAGATCGCCGTGCGCACCCCGGTGCTTCTCAAGAACGAGGGCAAGGCCCTGCCTCTGGATCCGAAGTCCATCCGCAGCATAGCGCTGATCGGCCCGCAGGCCGACGACGTGGAGCTCGGCCCCTATTCCGGACGCCCGGAGGCCTCCGCGATGACTTCACCCTATGCGGGTATCAGCAGGTACCTGAAGAGCAAAGGCTATGACGTGGACGTCAAGCTGGCCGCCGGGGGCGACATCAAGAGCAAGAGCAACCTCCTGTACGTCGCCTGGTTCGAAATCGAGAAGACCGACGGCAGCGTGACCCGCTATGACGCCACGAAGTACAACTCCGCCGCCGAAGGCATCACCGTCGGCTCCGGAATGGGTGAAGAGGACCAGGTCCGCACCATCGACGACGGCTCCTGGACCGCCTACGACGGCATCGACATCACCAACATCGAGAATATCACCGTGGGCCTGAACATCCCCACCGAAGGCGGCATCGTGGAGATCCGCGTGGGCGGCCCGGACGGCAACCTGATCGGCCGCATCGAGGCCACCCGTGCTTCCGGCGCCCGCGTGGGCGGCGTGTACGGCGCCAGTATGCCGATGAAGACCAGCGCCCTGAAACTCGGTTACAACGGCCCGCAGAACATCTATCTGGTGTACAAGGCCCCGCAGGACGCCCCCATCGACGAGGCGACGCTCGCCGCCGCGCGCAGCGCCGACGTGGCGGTGGTGTTCGTGGGAACCGACGAGAACACCGCGACGGAGGAGGCTGACCGCCTGACCCTGCTGCTCCCGGGCAACCAGGTCTCGCTCATCAAGGCCGTGGCCGCCGTGAACCCCCGCACTATCGTGGTGATGCAGACCCTCGGCTGCGTGGAGGTGGAAGAGTTCCGCGACCTCGTTCCCGGCATCCTCTGGACGGGCTATAACGGCCAGGCCCAGGGCGAGGCGATCCCGCGCATCCTCTTCGGCGAGGTGAGCCCGGGCGGCAAGCTGAACGCCACCTGGTTCAAGAGCGTGAAGGACCTGCCGGCCATCACCGACTACAACCTCCGCCGCAGCGCCGGCGCCGGCGGACGCACCCACTGGTACTTCGACCGCGAGGTCTCCTATCCTTTCGGATTTGGCCTCAGCTATACGACTTTCAAATACAGCAACTTCAGCATCAGCAAGTCCGCCATCACTCCCAACGACAAGGTGGTCCTGAGCGTGGACGTGACCAACACGGGCGACTACAGCGCCGACGAGGTGGTGCAGATCTACGTCCGCACCCCGGACAGCCCCGCTTCCCTGGAGCGTCCCGCCAAGCGCCTGAAGGGCTTCCAGCGTGTGACGATCCCGCGCGGCCAGACCCGCACGGTGCGCATCGAGGTGGATTGCGCCGACCTCTGGTTCTGGGACGACAAGGCCGACCGGATGACCTATGACCAGGGCCGCTACGTCTTTGAATTCGGTTCCTCCTCGCAGGACATCCGCGGCAGCGTGAGCGCCACGATGTCCGGCTCGCTGAAGCGCACCCTCAAGACGGTCTGGGCCGAAGCCGACGCTTCCGTCCTGCGCATCGGCCAGACGGCGAAGGCCACCTTCACCGCCTGTATGAACGACGACAGCTTCTACAATGGCGCCAAGGCCGTCTGGACGAGCAACAACCCGGGCGTGGCGACCGTTTCCGCCGACGGCACCGTGAAGGCCGTCTCGATGGGCGTGGCGACCGTGACCTGCGCCGTGACCATCGACGGAAAGACCGTCGAGGACAGCTTCGCCGTGAAGGTGATGCCCAACCTGGGGATCGCTTCCCTCAAGGTGGACGGCAAGAGCGTCAAGCTGGGCGACACCTCCCAGTACAGCTTCGTCCGCAAGGCGGGCAAGGCCCCCAAGGTGGAAGCCGTGGCGGCCGATCCCGCCATCGAGGTGAACGTGAAGCAGGCGGAGGCCGTGCCCGGCACGGCGGTCGTGACGCTGTGTGACCGCGAGACCGGCGACAGCCGCACGCTGACGGTGAACTTCGGTGCGAAGGGCGTTTCCGACAGCTTCGACAAGGCAACCCTGGGCAGCCAGTGGAGCTGGGTGCGCGAGGAACCGGACCGCTGGTCGCTCGCCTGGCAGCCCGGCTCGATGGTGATCGTCGCGGGCCGCGGCGACATCGCCGGCGGACTCGCCTCCAACATCCTGCTGCAGAGCGCCAACAGCGACTGGACCGCGGATACGAAGATGAAGTGCTTCTCCCTGCCCGGTACGCCGGCCCAGAACGCGGGTCTGGTGGCTTACGAATCCGACAGCGACTTCGTGAAATTCGTCTATTCCGCCACGGTCGCGTTCCGCCGCCAGCCGGATGCCGCTCCGTCCGCCGGCCAGCTGCAGCTGCTGGTCGAGGAGAACGGCTCCCAGAAGTCGCTCGCCAGCTTGCCGATGGACGGGATCATCGGGGAGGACCTGGTGATCTGGCTGCGCCTGGTCAAGCAGGGCGACACCTACACCGCCTTCTATTCCGTGGACGGAAAGAAATACGTGGAGATGGGCTCTGCCCAGGCAGTGCTGAAGGATGTCCGCGCGGGCCTGGTCGTCTGCGAAGGCGAGATGCCCGTGATGAGGCGGATGATGGTGCCCAACCCGATGGGGGACCAGGTGAAGCCCGATCCTTTCCGGGTGGCTTTCGATGAATTCAAGATTGTCAGCTCCGGCCTGAAGTAATGTTCCGGAAATCCGCAGTCCTGGTGCTTTTCCTGCTTGCGGGCGGCTTCCTCGCCGCCCGCGGGCAGGAAGCCCGGGGCGTGCTGCAGGCCGTTTGCGAGGATCCTGACGGCATCCAGTGGGCGGTTACGGACGCAGGGGAAATCCTGCGTTCCGCAGATGGTGCCGCCTGGACCGTCCTGGACTTCAACGGACAATACGACGGCTACTACCCGAAGATGGATTTCCGTGCCGTGGCGGCCGGCGGCGGCAGCGTGATGGTGGCGGGGCTGGATCCCGACGGCCACCTGGCCGTCTACACCTCGATCCGCGGCACCGTCTGGATCGCCCGCTCCCTGGAGTATACTCAGGATGGGGAGCGGTATATGCTGGATGTCACACCCTGCTCGCTCAGCTATGATTCCCTCCGGGACAGTTTCTTCCTCTGCGGCACCGGCGGGACGCTCTTCGAAATGCCGGGCTGCTCGCATTGCAACCGCCTGACGCGCTATCCGACCGACACGCTGTATGTCCGCATCCAGGCGGGATTCAACGCGCTCCTGCTGGGCAGCGGCGGATTCAGGACCGTACAAAGACTCTAACTTTTTTAAACGATATGATGAAAAAGATTCTCGTGTGTTCAATGACTGCGCTCCTGCTGGCCTGGGCCGCCGGTGCGCAGGTTCCGTCTCCGACCAACCTGGGCCGGAACGCCTATCCGCAGATAGGCAAGGACGGGCGCGTGACCTTCAGCGTCAGGGCGCCCGAAGCCACATCGCTGACCGTCAACCTGGGCAAGGACTATCCGATGACCAAGGACGACAAGGGCGTGTGGACGGCCACCACCGACCCGCAGGTCGAGGGATTCCATTATTACTCGCTGAAGGCCGGCGGCCTGCTGTTCAACGACCCCGCCGTGCACAGCTATTTCGGAATGGGCCGCTGGGCCAGCGCCATCGAGGTGCCGGGCGCACCGGACGCGGCGTTCTATACGCCCCGCCAGGGCGTTCCGCAGGGAGCCGTCCGCTCCGTGAAATACTACTCCAAGGTCTGCGGCGAGTGGCGCAGGATGTATGTCTACACCCCTGCCGGCTATGAGCAGAACCCGTCCAGGCGCTATCCGGTGCTGTACCTGCAGCACGGCGGCGGCGAGGACGAGACCGGATGGATCTACCAGGGTTTCGCCGACGTGATCCTGGACAACCTGGTGGCTGACGGCAAGGCCGAGCCGATGATCATCGTGATGGTGAGCGGCGTGGCCAACAAGGCCGACGGTTCCGGCGACGGTTTCGAGGCGATGGTCACCGAGGACGTGATCCCGTTCGTGGACGCCCGCTTCCGGACGCTCGCGGACCGCGACCACCGTGCCGTCGCGGGCCTTTCTTGGGGCGCCAAGCAGGCGTATGACCTGGGCCTCGGCTACCGCGAGCTCTTCTCCTGGGTGGGCGGCTTCAGCGGCATCATCGTCATCGGGGAGTTCCGTTCCCGGCCTGCGGGCTACGAGGATCCCGAGAAGTTCGCCGCCGCCTACAACGGCGTGTTCAAGGACCCCGCGTGGTTCAACGCGAATTACCATCTTGTGTTCATCGCCAACGGCGAGGCCGAAGGCTCCCACCTCAAGGGGATGTCCGAAATCCTGAAGGAGCGGGGGATTGAAAATGTGTTCTACCAGTCGCCCAGGACGGCCCACGAATGGCTGACCTGGCGCCGCTGCCTGTATGAATTCGCCCAAAGACTCTTTAAATGATGACGCATATGAAAAGATATCTGATTCCTTTCGTCCTGCTGGGCGTCCTGGCGGCCGCCTGCAAGCAGCCCTCCGCACCTGTCGGCATCCTGACCGAACCCACGCCGGCCTCTTCCAACGTGCCCGGCAAGGAGTTCCCGAAAGTATATCCCGACCTGCGTGCCGAGTTCCGCATCGCCGCGCCCGAGGCGCAGTCCGTCTCCGTGGACTGCGGCAAGGTCTATCCCCTCGAGAAGAATGAAGAGGGAGTCTGGTGCGGCTTCACCGAGCCGCTCGAGCCCGGTTTCCACTATTACTTCATCATCGTGGACGGCGTACGCACTGTGGATCCCAACAGTACGCTCTTCTTCGGCTGCGGGCTGGACGCCAGCGCGATCGAGATTCCCGAGGCGGGCGTCGACTTCTATCTGGACAAGGACGTCCCGCGCGGCGAAGTAAGGATGCAGCGCTACTGGTCGCCGAGCCTGAACGCCTGGCGCGTATGCTACGTCTATCTGCCGGCCGAGTATGAACAGAACCCCACCAAGCGCTATCCCGTGCTTTATATCCAGCACGGCGGCGGCGAGGACGAGACCGGCTGGTTCCGACAGGGCCGCGCCGACGTCATCCTGGACAACCTCATCGCGGCAGGCAAGGCCACCCCGATGCTGATCGTGGGCGATTACGGGCAGGCGGGCGACTTCGCCAAGATCCTGCTCGAGGAGACCATTCCGACCATCGACGCGAACTACCGGACCGTTCCCGACGCGAAGCACCGGGCGATGGCCGGCCTGTCCTTCGGCGGCGGCCAGTCCTGGTCCATCGGCCTAAAGCATCCCGAAGTCTTCTCCTCCATCGGCGTGTTCTCTTCCGGTATGTTCGGGGGAGTGGGTGCCGGCGCCTATGCTCCGTTCAGCGTGGAGAGCCAGCTGCCCGAGCTGGTGGCCGACCCGGCCGCCTTCAACGCCGCGCACGACGTGTTCTACATCTCTTGCGGTGAAGGCGACCCGCGCATCGAGCCCACCACCAAGGCGGCCGAAGCGCTGAAGGCCGCGGGGGCGGAAGTCATCTTCAAGTCCTGGCCGGGCGGCCACGAGTGGCAGCCCTGGCGCAAGTCGCTCCACGAATTCGCCCAAATGCTGTTCAAATAGGATATGAAACGCTTTTTATTGATTATGGCGGCGGCGCTCGGCTTGTGCGCGTGCGCCAAGCAGGTCCCCGGTCAGGTGAAGGTGACCGGCGGTACCATCCAGGGCACGGTCCTGGAAGATGTGACGGTGTATAAAGGCATTCCTTTCGCGGCCCCGCCCGTGGGTGAGCTGCGCTGGAAGGCGCCCCAGCCCGTGGTGGCCTGGGACGGCGTCCTGGAATGCAAGGACTTCGCCCCCAACCCGATGCAGGGTAACGGCGAAGGATGCAGCGAAGACTGCCTGTATCTGAATGTGTGGACGCCCGCGAAGAGCCCGAAGGAGAAACTCCCCGTGATGGTGTGGATCTACGGCGGCGGCTTCGCCGGAGGCGCCACGTCCTATTATGACGGTGCGGACCTGGCCCGCCAGGGCGTGATCCTGGTGAGCGTGGCCTACCGCGTGGGCAAGCTGGGCTTCCTTTCGCTGCCGGAACTCTCCGCAGAGGATCCGCACGGCGTGAGCGGCAACTACGGCCTGCTGGACCAGATCGCCGGCCTGCAGTGGGTGCAGGACAACATCGCCAGGTTCGGCGGCGACCCGGCCAAGGTGACCATCTTCGGCGAGTCGGCCGGCGGCATCTCCGTGAGTATGCTGTGCGCCTCGCCGCTGGCCAAGGGCCTGTTCCGTGGCGCCATCTCGCAGAGCGGCGGCTCTTTCGGCCCCACGAATCCCTGGTCCTATCCCGGCGAGAATATGCTGACCCTCGCCGCCGCCCAGGAGTCCAACGTGGCCTGGGCGAAGGGAGCCTTCGGCGAGAACTATACGCTCGAGCAGCTGCGCGCCGCGGAGCCCAGGGCCGTGATGGGCGGCTTCGGCGGGTCCGGCGGCTGGCCGGTGACGGACGGCTACGTGATTCCGGACGACCAGTACAAGATGTACGAGGCCGGCAACTACAACGACGTGGACGTGCTCATCGGCTACAATTCCGACGAGGGTATGAGCTTCGGCTTCGCCGGTGGCGGCGGTACCCACGAGGAGTCGGTCCGGTCCCGCTACCAGGACTATGCCGACGTGCTGCTCGCGGCCTATCCGGTGGAGCCCGACGGCAAGGTGGGCAAGACCGCGCGCGACCTTACCCGCGACGCCGCCTTCGGCTGGCAGACCTGGACCTGGGCGCGCCTGCAGGAGAAGACCGGCAAGGGCAGGGTGTGGCTGTATTACTTCGACCAGCATCCCGAGTATCCGGCGGATTCCCCGCGCTACGGCCAGGGCTCCCCGCACGGCCAGGACGTGGCCTACGTGTTCGGCAACCCGGATGAGGTGCAGCCTACGGACAAGGACCTCTCCCGCTGGATGATGGCCTACTGGACCAACTTCGCCAAGACGGGCGACCCCAACGGCGAAGGCCTGCCCGAGTGGCCGCGCTTCCGCAACGACGCGCCTCAGACGATGGTGCTCACGGGCTCCGGCTGCCACGCCGCCCCCGTGCCTTCGGAAGCGGCTATGAAGGTGCTGGACGAATACTTTGCCTGGCGCCGAAGCCAGGAATAAACTTGTAAAAGAACCGTTAGTAAAAATGAAACGACTGTTTTCCGCCTGCCTGGGCCTGTTTGCCTGCGCCGCCCTGTGGGCACAGAATCCGATCATCCGGACGTCCTATACGCCGGATCCGGCGCCCTATGCGCACGGCAACACGCTTTATCTGGCCGTGGACCACGATGAGGACGACGCCACCTACTTCAAGATGAAGGACTGGCAGCTGTACAGCACGGAGGATATGGCCAACTGGACCTACCTCGGCACGCCGGTGTCCACGGCCACCTTCCCCTGGGCTTTCCAGGGCGACCGCGCCTGGGCCTCCCAGCTGGTCGAAAAGGGCGGAAAATGGTACTGGTACGTCTGTCTGACGGAGGCGGCCACGCGCGGGGATGCGCTGGCCGTCGCCGTCGCGGACGACCCTCAGGGCCCCTACACGGACGCCATCGGCGGTCCGCTGGCGCGGGGCTTCTCTTTCATCGACCCGACCGTGTTCATCGACGACGACGGCAGCGCCTGGCTCGTCTGGGGCAACAAGGGCTGCTGGTACGGCCGCCTGGGCGACGATATGGCCTCCTTTCCGGACGGATGGAAGGAGATTCCCGGCTGGGGCGACCCGGCCTGCTTCGGTCCCGAGTCGATGAAACCCGACTGGTCCGACGGCGGCAAGGAGAAGATGATGGTCGGCTACGAGGAGGGCCCCTGGCTCTACAAGCGCGACGGCGTCTACTACCTGTCCTACCCGGCGGGCGGCGTGCCCGAGCATATGGCTTATTCCACCGCGCCTTCCATCCACGGTCCCTGGACCTACCGCGGCCGCATTATGGACGAGGCGGAGAACAGCTTTACCATCCACGGCGGCAACGTGGACTTCCGCGGGCACCATTATATGTTCTATCACAACGGCGCCCTGCCCAACGGCGGCGGCTTCCACCGTTCCGCCTGCGTGGAGGAGTTCGAGTTCGGCCCGGACGGGCGGATTCCCTACATCCCGTTCACGAAGGAGGGCGTGCAGCCGCTGGGCACCGTGAATCCTTACGTGATGGTGCAGGCGGAGACGATGGCTTCCAGCTACGGCCTCAAGACCGACCGCGAGGACGGGAAGCGCCACTGGGTGACGCACGTCCACAACGGCGACTGGCTCTGCGTGCGCAACGTGGACTTCGGCGACCGGCCGGCCGTGCTGGTGTCGCTGGAGATGCTGAATTTCCAGAATCCCGGCACGGTGGATTTCTTCCTGGACGAGATGGGCGGACGGGCCGTCGCTTCCGTTCCGGTGAACGGGGAGAATATGCTGGTGAAGGCGTCGGTTTCCGACCGTGCCAAAGGGGTGCACGACCTCTACCTGCTCTTCCGGGGCGGCGACGGGGAACTCTTCGACCTGGACTGGTGGGTGTTCAACGACCACCTGAATATGCCCGTCATCCAGACCAAGTACACGGCGGACCCCGCTCCGATGGTCTACGACGGCACGGTGTATCTGTATACCACCCACGACGAGGACGGGGCCAGGGGATTCCAGATGTTCGACTGGCTGCTGTACACCAGCACGGATATGGTGAACTGGACGGACCACGGCGCGGTGGCCTCGCTGGACGACTTCGCCTGGTACGAGGGCAAGAACGGCGCCTGGGCCGAGTGCGTGGTGGAGCGGGGCGGTAAATTCTATATGTACTGCCCGATCCACGGCCACGGCATCGGCGTGCTGGTGGCGGATACGCCTTACGGTCCGTTCAAGGACCCGCTGGGAGAGCCGCTGGTATGGCAGAAGGAGCACTGGGAGGACATCGATCCTTCCGTGTTCATCGACGACGACGGGCAGGCCTATATGTACTGGGGCAACCCGAACGTCTACTGGGTGAAACTGAACGAGGATATGGTTTCGCTTGGCGGCGAAATCCACAAACTCGACTACAAGATCGACTTTTACCAGGAAGGACCCTGGTTCTACAAGCACGACGGCAGGTATTACCTGGCTTTCGCCTCCACCTGCTGTCCGGAGGGCATCGGCTATGCTATGGCCGACAGCCCGGAAGGCCCCTGGAAATCGATGGGGCACATTATGGACCGCACCTGGCGCACCCGGGGCAACCATCCCGGCATCATCGAGTATAAGGGGCAGTCCTACGTGTTCGGCCTGAATTACGACCTCTGGCACCTGACGACCTTCAAGCACGCCGAGCAGCGGAGCGTATCCGTGGCCCCGATGTACTATGAGCCGGACGGCTCCATCCGCAAGGTGCCGTACTGGCTGGACAACGTGGTGGAGCAGGTCGAATCCTTCAATCCCTACCGCCGGGTGGAGGCGGAGACGATGGCCTGGGGCTACGGCCTCAAGACGCGCGTGGACGCGGAGCACGGCATCGTCATCAATGACATCGACGCGGGCGAGCACCTGCTCGTGAAGGGCGTGGACTTCGGCAAAAAGGGCGCCCGCTCCCTGACCGCCTGCGTCCTTGCGGAGGCGGCTGGCTGCATCGAGGTGCACCTGGATGCGCCGGACGGCCCGCTGGCGGGCACGCTCGCCGTAAAGCCCGGCAAGGGCTGGACGCAGCAAAGCTGCAAACTGAAGGGCGCCACGGGCGTGCGCGACCTGTATTTCGTCTTCACGGAAGGCGGATTCGAATGGGACTGGTGGAAAATGAAATAAACAATCACGGCATATGCGTATACTGAAATGGATCCTTGCGGCGGGGCTCGCCGCCTGCCTGGCGGCCTGTGCGAAGCCGCAGACGCACTGCGTCAACCCGCTGACCTACACCGACATCCCGGACAACGACGTGATCCGGGTGGGGGACGACTACTATATGGTCAGCACCACGATGTATTTCTGCCCCGGAGCGCCGGTGATGCAGTCGCGCGACCTGGTGCACTGGCGCATCGTGGACTACATCTACGATTACCTCGCGGACGACGACATCTACAACCTCCGCAATGGCGCGAACGCCTACGGCAAGGGCCAGTGGGCCACGTCGCTGCGCTATGAGAACGGCCGCTTTTGGGCCCTGTTCATCGCGAACGACCAGCGCAAGACTTACATTTACTCCACGCCGAAGATCGGGGAGAAATGGACGCGCCAGGTTATCGACCGTCCCTTCCACGACGCTTCGCTCCTCTTCGAGGACGGCCGCGTGTATGTGGTCTGGGGCAACGGCGAGATCCGCATCACCGAACTGGAACCGGACTTTTCCGGAGTCAAGGAGGGCGGGGTGGACCAGGTTCTGTTCACCTGTCCGCGCGAAGGTTACGGCCTTCGGGCGGAAGGCGCCCACGTCTACCATATCGGCGACTGGTACTACGTGCTCGTGATCGACTGGCCTTCCGGCGGCCCTCGCACGGAGACCTGCTGGCGCAGCAAGACCTTGCTGGGCGAATACGAATCCAAGACCATCCTGCAGGGCAAGTTCGACGGCCGGCAGGACGGCGTGGCGCAGGGCGCCATCGTGAAGACGAAGCGCGGCGACTGGTATGCGATGATGTTCCAGGACCACGGGGCCGTGGGACGCATCCCTACGCTGCAGCCCGTGACCTGGGTGGATGGCTGGCCCATCCTGGGCGACGATACCGTGCCCGTCAAGGAATTCGACGTGAACCTGGCTCCCGACGGGGAGGACTATGTGTGGGCTTCCGACGAGTTCGACTCCGACAAGCTCGCCCTCGTGTGGCAGTGGAACCACAAGCCGCTGGACGGCTGCTGGTCGCTGACCGAGCGTCCTGGCTGGATGCGCCTGAGCACCGGCCAACTTGCAACCGGTCTTCACGATGCCCGCAACACCTTGACCCAGCGTACCTTCGGCCCGCGCTGCACCAGCACCGTGCTGCTGGACGGCTCCGGCCTGAATCCCGGCGATTTCGCCGGACTGAGCGCTTTCCAGAGCAACCGCGCCGACATCGGTCTGCGCCGGACCGACGACGGACTGGAACTTTATGCCATCCAGGAGGGGACCCAGCGCGGCCCCGGCCGCACGATGTCCCGCGTCCAGAAGGAGCTGCTCTGCGAGCCGGCGGAAAGGGAGCAGGTGATGCTGCGCGTACGCTACGACTTCGACCAGGACAAGGCCTGGCTGGCCTACAGCTATGACGGCGCCGTGTGGACCGAGCTTGCAGAATTCCTGCAGATGCGCTATACCCTCGACTATTTCACCGGCTACCGCTCCGCGCTGTATTGCTATTCCACGCGCGAACTGGGCGGCCACGCCGACTTCGACTGGTTCCACCAGGAATAATCCCGTCCGGATGAACCGACTTGTCAAAGCCACCCTGACGGCCTTTCTCGTGCTGGCGTCCGCCGGCGGCGCGTGGGCGCAGCCGGTCCGCCAGGACGACGAATCCCTGCTGCGCGGCTGGATCCGGACGGTTTCGTCCGATGACTTCGGCGGCCGCAAACCGATGACCGGGTACGAAGACCTTACGATAGGCTATCTGGCCGGAGAGATGGAGAAACTCGGGTTGCAGCCGGCCTTCGGCGGCAGTTGGTACCAGCCGTTCCGGATGATTTCGGTCACGAGCCGTCCGCCCGGGGACCGTTTCCGGCTGAAAGGACGCCGCAGGACGGAGCTGCGCTATCCCGACGACCTGGTGGTCTGGACCGCCCGGGCCACGGACAGGGTGAAGATCGAAGACGCGGAATTCGTGTTCTGCGGCTTCGGCATCAACGCCCCCGAATACGGCTGGAACGACTACGAGGGGGTGGACGTCCGCGGCAAGGTCGTGGTGGCGATGGTGAACGATCCCGGCTACTACGACCCCTCGCTGTTCCGGGGGCGGAATATGACCTATTACGGACGCTGGCTCTACAAGTTCGAGGAGGCGAAGCGGCAGGGCGCGGCCGGCTGCCTGGTCCTGCACGATACCGACGCGGCCGGCTACGGCTGGCACGTGTGCGTGAACGGGCACCTGGAAGACAACCTCGCCCTCTATGATCCCGTGACGCGGAACGCGGACGAACTGGGCGTGAAGGGCTGGCTGCACGCCGACGGCGGGCGCAAGATCTTCGAGGCGGCCGGCCGGGACTACGAGGCCGCCCTCGCGGCGGCGAAGCGCCCGGGTTTCCGCGCTATCCCGCTGAAAGTCCGCGGCGACCTCGCACTGGACGTGTCCTATACGGTGGAAGAGACCCGCAACGTGGCGGGCATCCTGCCCGGGACTGACCTGAAAGATGAGGTGGTGGTGCTGAGCGCGCACTGGGACCACCTGGGCTTCGGTGCGCCCGACGAGTCCGGCGACGCCATCTACAACGGCGCGGCCGACAACGGTTCCGGCATCGCCTCGGTGCTGCTGCTGGCCCGCAAGTTCCGGGAACTGCCCGAAGCGCCCCGGCGCTCCATCCTGTTCTTCTTCCCTTCGTCCGAGGAGAGCGGCCTGTTCGGCTCGCAGTACTATTGCGAGCATCCCGCCATTCCGATGGACAGGACGGCCGCGAACCTCAATTTCGAAAGCATCGGCCCGGCCGGACTCACGGAAGATGTGGTGATCCTGGGGGGCGGGGAATGCGAACTGGACCGCTATTTCGTGGCAGCCGCGGCCGCCCAGGGCCGCTACATCTTCTTCGACGACGACAACTCGGACGGCTGGTTCTTCCGCTCCGACCACTATAGTTTCGTCAAGAAGGGCGTTCCGGCCCTCGTGGTCGAGAACGGCCTGCATCCGGTGCACCCGGACCGTCCGGACCGCTATCCGATGGAATCCTGGTACCACAAGCCTTCCGACGAATACCGGGAGGACTGGGACCTGGAAGGCACCCTGTCCAACGTGTACCTGATGTTCAGCGTGGGCGTGTCCGTGGCCAATGCGGACGCCCGGCCCCGCTATTACAAGCAAGAAAACTGACTATAAAACCAATATGAGAAAAACCGTTATCTCCCTTCTGTCCCTGTGCCTGGCCCTGTGGGCCGCGACGGCGCAGGACGGCGTCCGGGTCCAGTTCTATACCCCGACGACCGTGCGCATCGTCAAAGGCGATGCGGTCCCGGCGCAGAGTTTCGCCGTGACGGCCGCCCCGCAGACGGTTTCCGTGAAGGTCTCTGCCGGCAGATCCGGCACCACCTACGCCAGTTCCGCGCTCAAGGTGACCGTGGCGACGGACGGCAGCGTCCGTTTCCAGACCGCGAAGGGCAAGCTCCTGCTGAAGGAGGGTACCTATGGACTCGAGCCGATCCGGGAGGGCCTGGACAAAGGCTGCAAGACCGTCAGGCAGACCTTCCTGCCGGAGGCGGACGAACCCTTCTACGGCCTCGGCATCCTGCAGGACGGCGCCCTGTCGCTGCGCGGCAAGACGCGCCGGATGATCCAGGGCAACACCGAGGACTTCATCCCCATCGTGCAGTCCGTCAAGGGATACGGCATCTTCTGGGACAATCCGTCGCCGACCGTGTTCCGGGACGACGCGTCCGGAATGCACTTCGAATCCGAGGTGGGGGAGGCCGTGGACTATTATTTCATCTGGGGCGGCGACGCGGACGGCGTGATCGCCGGGATCCGCGAGCTGACCGGCCGCGTGCCGATGCTGCCGCTTTGGAGCTACGGCTTTATGCAGAGCCGCGAACGCTACAAGAGCAGCAAGGAGCTGCTGGACGTGCTGCACGGCTACCGCGACCGGGGCGTCCCCATCGACTGCGTCATCCAGGACTGGCAGTACTGGGGCAACAACTACCAGTGGAACGCGATGGAGTTCCTGAGCGACGACTTCCGGAACGCCCAGGCGATGATCGACGAGGTGCACGCGCAGCACGCGAAGATTATGATTTCCATCTGGGCCTCCTTCGGCCCGATGACCAAGGCCTACCGCGAGCTGGCGCCGAAGGGCCTGCTGTTCGATTTCCAGACCTGGCCGCAGTCCGGCCTCACCGACTGGCCGCCGCGCCGCGACTATCCTTCCGGCGTGCGGCCCTACAACCCCTTCTCGCAGGAGGCGCGCGACATCTACTGGAACAACCTGCTCCGCCTGGAGAATATGGGCATTGACGCCTGGTGGATGGACTCTACCGAGCCTGACCACCTGGACTTCAAGGAGAGCGACCTGGACATCGAGACCGGGATGGGCTCGTTCCGCCGGGTGCGCAACGCCTTCCCGCTCGCGTCGGTGGAGGGGATCTTCGACAAGCAGAAGACGGTCTCCGACCGCCGCGTGATGATCCTCACCCGCTCGGCATATGCCGGACAGCAGCGCACCGGCGCCAATACCTGGAGCGGCGACGTGGGCTCCTCCTGGGAGTCGCTCCGCAACCAGGTTCCGGCCGGCCTGGGCTTCGCCCTCACGGGCAACCCCAACTTCAACTCCGACTGCGGCGGCTTCTTCCCGAACGGCTACAACCGCCGCGGCGCCACCGCCACCTGCTCGCAGAATCCGCTTTTCCAGGAACTGTACGTGCGCTGGCTGCAGTACGGGGCCTTCTGCCCGATGATGCGCAGCCACGGCGAAAGCTCGCGGCGCGAGATCTGGGAGTTCGGCGCCCCGGGCGAGCCGGTGTATGACGCCATTGAGAAGACCATCCACCTGCGCTATTCGCTGCTTCCTTATATCTATTCCGTCTCGCACGAGGTCACGGCTGACGACGGGACCTTCCAGCGGGCGCTGGTGATGGATTTCGCCGCCGACAAGGCGGCCTGGGAGCGGGCGGACGAATTCCTCTTCGGCCGCGAACTGCTCGTGGCCCCGGTGCTGCACGCGCAGTACACCCCGGAGCAGGTGCGCTTCGACGACACGCCGGTGGATTTCGGTGCGGAGCGAAGCACCACCGTGTACCTGCCCAGGGGCTGCGACTGGTACGACTTCTGGACCGGTGCGTGCCTGAAGGGCGGACAGACGCTTACAAGGGCCACGCACCTCGACACGGTGCCGCTCTACGCCCGCGCCGGCGCCATCATCCCGCTCGGCCCGGACGTGCAGTACAGCAGCGAAAAGCCCTGGGACGACCTGGAGGTCCGGGTCTATCCCGGCGCCGACGGCCGCTTCGTCCTCTATGAAGACGAGGGCGACACCTACCGGTACGAGCAGGGCGCCTGCTCGACCATCGAATTCTCCCTGCACGGCCGCACGCTGACGGTCGGTGCGCGCAGCGGCTCCTTCCCGGGGATGCTGCAGCAGCGCTGCTTCCGCATCGTGACGCCTGACGGCCGCGTGCGCGACATACAATACGACGGCACGGCCCAAAAGATACAGTTGTAATGAAAAAGATCCTTTTCCCGCTGCTGGCCCTGCTGGCCTGCACCGCGCTGAATGCGCAGGATAAACTCTACGCCGACGAATTCCCCCTCGGGGACATAACCCTGCTGGATGGTCCGCTCAAGCACGCGCGCGACCTCAATGTCCAGACCCTGCTGCAGTACGACTGCGACCGTCTGCTGGCCCCGTACCGCAAGGAGGCGGGGCTGGAGCCCAAGGCCCCGACCTATCCCAACTGGGACGGCCTGGACGGCCACATAGCCGGGCATTACCTGACGGCGATGGCCATCAACGCCGCCACGGGCGACGCCGAATGCCGCCGCCGGATGGAGTATATGCTGTCCGAACTGCAGCTGGTGGCCGACACCAACACCCGCGAGCACCCGGACTGGGGGCTCGACTACGTGGGCGGCTTCCCCGGCAGCGCCGCGCTGTGGACCGACTTCAAGGCAGGGGAGTTCCGGCGCTATTTCGCAGCCTGGGCGCCGTTCTACAACCTCCACAAGATGTTCGCCGGCCTGCGGGACGCCTGGGTGTACTGCGGCAACGAGCAGGCGAAGGCGCTGTTCCTGCGCTTCTGCGACTGGGCCGTGTGGATCACCGCCGGCCTGTCCGACGAGCAGATGGAGCAGATGCTGCGCAACGAGCACGGCGGGATGAACGAGGTGCTGGCCGATGCGTATGCCGTCAGCGGCGACCGCAAATACCTCGACTGCGCCCGGCGTTTCTCGCACAAACTGCTGCTGGATGCGATGCGCGACCACGACGACATCCTGGACAATATGCACGCCAACACCCAGGTTCCCAAGGCGGTGGGCTTCACCCGCATCGCCGAGCTGGACGGCGACGCCGGATACCTGGAGGCGGGCCGCTGGTTCTGGGAGAACGTGACCGGCAGCCGCAGCCTGGCCTTCGGCGGGAACAGCCGCCGCGAGCACTTCCCGAGCAAGGACGCCTGCATCGACTTCGTCCGCGACATCGACGGTCCGGAGTCCTGCAACACCTATAATATGCTCAAGCTGACGGAAGACCTGCACCGGCTCGAGCCGCAGGCGCGCTACGCCGAGTTCTACGAGCGGGCGCTCTTCAACCATATCCTCTCCACCCAGCATCCCGAGCACGGCGGATACGTGTACTTCACCTCCGCCCGTCCGAGGCATTACCGCAACTATTCCGCACCCAACGAGGCGATGTGGTGCTGCGTGGGCACGGGAATGGAGAACCACGGCAAATACGGCCAGTTCATCTATACCCACACGGGCAATGACCTGTATGTCAACCTCTTCGCTGCCTCCGAACTGAACTGGCGCGAAAAGGGCGTCACGCTGCGTCAGGAGACGGATTTCCCGTACGGGGAAAACGCGGCGCTGACGGTCGCGGAGGGCCGCGGGCGTTTCGCCCTGCAGCTCCGCAAGCCGTCCTGGGTGAAGGACGGCGCCTATGAGGTCCGGGTGAACGGGCGGCTGAAAAGAAGGGCCTCCAAGGCTCCGGACGGCTACGTGCGCATCGCGCGCCGCTGGAAGAAGGGCGACGTGGTGGAAGTGCGATTCCCGATGGCGGACCGCGTGGAGCATCTGCCCAACGTGCCGCAGTACGTGGCCCTGATGCACGGCCCCGTCCTGCTGGGCCAGAAGACGGGCACGGAGGACCTGAAGGACCTGATTGCGGACGACAGCCGCTTCGGACAATATGCCAGCGGGACGAAACTTCCGCTCGCCGAGGCTCCCTTCATCGTGGCGGACGACATCGACGCCATCGCGGACGGGCTGGAGCCCGTTCCGGGCGAGCCGCTGCATTTCCGTCTCACGGCCGACGTGCACAACCCCGTCGAGGGGGAACTGCAGCCCTTCTTCGAGATCCACGACGCCCGGTATATGATGTACTGGCTGGCGATGACCCCGGACGCTTACGCCTCCTACCTGGAGGAGACGGCCCGCGAGGAAGCGGAACTTGCCGCGCTGGACGCCCGCACCCTCGACAAGGTCCAGCCGGGCGAGCAGCAGCCGGAGACCGACCACCGGATGGAAACCGACGGCTCGATGACCGGCAACGACAACGACGTCTTTTACCGCGACGCGCGCAACGGACGCTCGTTCAGCTACCTGATGCGCACCGGCGGCCGCACCGGCCTGTCGGTCTTCCTGAAGTACTGGGGCGTGGGGGAATGGAAGACGCGCGAGTTCGATATCTATGTGGATAACAAACTGTTGCAGTCCGTCAACAATACCGGCCGCTGGAACACTTCCGCCTTCGTCTCGGAGGAGTTCCCCATCCCTGACGAGATGCTGAGAGGCCGGCAGTCCGTGCGCGTGAAGTTCGTCGCGCACCCCGGCAAGCAGACCGGCGGCATCTATGAAGTCCGCCTCGTGGACACAAAAATTTGATTGATTCGGGAGAAATAGCTATCTTTACACGATATGAAAACTGCTAAATTCCTTCTGCTGGCGCTTTGCGCCGTGCTGGCCGCTTCCTGCGCGAAGGAGCAGGGCGACCGTTTCTACAAGTTGACCAATAAAAACGGGATGGAGGTGACCGTCACCAACTTCGGCGGCCGCATCACCGCCATCGTCCTGCCCGACAAGGACGGCGTCCGGCGCGACGTGGTGCTGGGCTTCGACAAGGTGGAGGACTACTACCCCGAGAACAACCAGACCGACTTCGGCGCCTCCATCGGCCGTTACGCCAACCGCATCGCCCAGGGCCGGTTCACCCTGGACGGCGTGGAATACGACCTGCCGAAGAACAATTTCGGCCACTGCCTGCACGGCGGCCCCACCGGCTGGCAGTACGCGCACTACAAGGTGGTGGAGGCCGACGCCCGCCACATCAAGCTGCGCGTGGACTCGCCGGACGGCGACAACAACTTCCCGGGCGCCGTCACGGCCTTCGTGACCTACACGCTCACGGACGACAACAAGATCGACATCGCCTATGAGGCCACCACCACGGCCCCGACGATCATCAATATGACCAACCACTCCTACTTCAACCTGTCCGGAGACCCGGCGAACCACAGCATCTGCGACGACGAGCTGTACGTGAACGCCTCCACGTTCACCCCGGTGGACGACACCTATATGACCACCGGCGAGATCCTCCCGGTCGCGGACACCCCGATGGACTTCACCACGCTCCACAGGATCGGCGACCACATCACCGAGTTCGACTTCGAGCAGCTGAAGAACGGCAACGGATACGACCACAACTGGGTCCTCGACACCCGCGGCAACGTCAACGAGGTGGCGGCCGAGCTCTACTGCCCGCAGACGGGCATCGACCTGAAGGTCTATACCGACGAGCCCGGCATCCAGGTGTATTCCGGCAACTTCCTCGACGGCACCGTGACCGGCAAGGGCGGGGTGGTGTACAACCAGCGCACCGCCATCTGCCTGGAGACGCAGCACTATCCCGACAGCCCCAACAAGCCCGAGTGGCCGTCCGTCGTGCTCCGTCCCGGCGAGACCTACCACAGCCGCTGCATCTTCGCCTTCAGCGTGAAATAATCAACCAAAACGTGTCATACAATGTTTAATTTCCTGCCTTTACAGGCCGCGGACCTGAACCGCATCTCCCTCGCGTCCTGGGACTGGATCGTCATCGGAATCTTCTTCCTGGCGATGGTCTGGATCTGCTGGGACGTCTCCCGCAAGAAGAAAGAGACCTCCGGCGACTACTTCCTGAGCGGCCGCACCGCCACGTGGATCGCCATCGGCGCTTCCATCTTCGCATCGAACATCGGCTCCGAGCACCTCATCGGTCTGGCCGGCACCGGCGCCTCCGCCGGTATGGCCCAGGCCCACTGGGAAATCCAGGGCTGGATGATCCTCATCCTGGGCTGGGTGTTCGTGCCCTTCTACGAGCGCAGTATGGTGTATACGATGCCCGAGTTCCTCGAGAAGCGCTACAACAAGGAGAGCCGCGGCATCCTCACCTGGCTGTCGCTGGCCAGCTACGTGCTCACCAAGGTGTCCGTGACCGTCCTCGCCGGCGGCCTCGCGCTGAACACCCTGCTGGGCATCAACTTCTGGGTGGCCGCCCTGGCCCTCGTGATCATCACC
>JAFYZZ010000073.1 GCA_017548445.1 Bacteroidales bacterium
ACGGTGAGCGTGCCGTCGCCCAGTGCCAGGACCGTATTGGCCGTCGCGGCGGCCGCCTCGTCCAGGACGGCGCGAAGCGCCTCCAGCTCGGCGGCGCGGAAGGCGGACTCCCCGCCTTCGCGGAAGATTTCCGGGATGGTGCGGCCCGTCCGGGCGACGATTTCCGCATCCAGGTCCACGAAACGGGCCCCCAGGCGCTCCGCGAGCGCCCGCCCTGTGCTGCTCTTGCCGCAGCCCATAAACCCCGTGAAAGAAATCGTCATTTTCCGAGTAGATTACAAGGCAAAGATACACGCATTTCGCCAAAAAATCCCTATCTTGTGAAACTTAAATTTTATGTATTATGTCACTGAACAAAGTTATGCTGATCGGTAACGTTGGAAGAGACCCAAATGTACGTTACCTCGAAGGAAACAATCCCAATTCACCGGGACGCAAGGTCGCCACGTTCACCCTCGCCACCACGGAACGCTTCCGCGACCGTAACGGAGAAACCCGCGAAAACACGGAATGGCACAACATCGTCGCCTGGGGCCAGCCCGCCGACGTGTGCGAAAGATTCGTCCGCAAGGGCACCCAGCTCTACATCGAGGGTCGCCTGCGCACCCGCAAATACACCGACAGCCAGGGCGCGGAGAAATACACCACGGAGATCAACGTGGACACCCTCCAGCTCCTGGGCCGCCGCGACAGCGAAGCCGGCGGATATCCCGCCGACGGCGAGCAGCCGCAGGGCGGTTACCAGCAGGGAGCCTACCAGCAGCCCCGCCCGCAGGGAGGTTATCAGCAGCAGGGCGGCGGATACCAGCGCCCGGCCGGATACCAGGCTCCCCCTCAGGGGAACAACCAGCCGCAGGGCTACCAGTCCTTCCGCCAGGCCCAGCAGCCCGCACAACCTGCCCCGGCCCCCGCTCCGGCACCCGAACCCGACCTACCCGAAGCTCCCGGCGACGACCTCCCGTTTTAAATAATCCGGAACTGTCCGGAGCGCGCTTCAGCAACCGGAGTGCGGCTCCGGACAGTTCGGAACAACAAGTGAAAGACTATGGCTGAAAAGATTCAGAAACTGATGAACGACAATCCGGTGGCAAGGTGGACCGTGCTGGCCCTCGTCGCCCTGATGATGTTCTTCGCCTATATGTTCGTGGACGTGATGTCCCCGCTCAAGTCGCTCGTCGAGACCAACTTAGGCTGGAGCAGCGGCGTCTTCGGCAAGTACGCCGCCTCCGAATACATCCTCAACGTCTGCGGCTTCCTGATTCTCGCGGGCATCATCCTGGACAAGCTCGGGGTGCGCTTTTCCGGCATCCTGTCGGCCGGTCTGATGGTGTTCGGCGCCGCGATCAAGTTCGTCGGCGTGAGCGACTGGTTCCAGACTACCGCGTTCGCCCAGTGGCTCGGCTCCTGGTGGGTCGAGATGCCCGCCAGCGCCAAGATGGCTTCGCTGGGCTTTATGATCTTCGGCTGCGGCTGCGAAATGGAAGGCACCAACGTCTCCAAGATCCTGGCCAAGTGGTTCAAGGGCAAGGAGATGGCCCTCGCGATGGGCCTCGAGATGGCCATCGCGCGCCTGGGCGTATTCGGGGTGATGTGGATCTCCCCGCTCATCTCCGCCAAGTTCGGCGGATCCGTCGTGGCCCCGATGGGCTTCTGCGGCGCGCTGCTGTGCATCGGCCTGATCAACTTCATCATCTTCGCCGTGATGGACTCCAAGTTCGACAGGCAGCTGGTGGCCGCCGGACTCGCCACGGACGAGAAGTCTCCGGAAGACGAGTTCCACGTGAGCGACCTGGGCGCCATCTTCCGCAGCAAGATGTTCTGGATCGTCGCCCTGCTGTGCGTGCTGTACTACAGCGCCATCTTCCCGTTCCAGCGCTACGCCCCGAACTTCCTGGAAGAGACCCTGCAGATCGACGCCGCCACGGCCTCCCGCCTGTTCAGCGTCTTCCCCATCCTGGCTATGGTGCTCACCCCGCTGCTGGGCATCTTCCTGGACCACAAGGGCAAGGGCGCCACGATGCTGATGGCCGGTTCCGTCATTATGATCGTCTGCCACCTCTGCTTCGCGTTCCTGCTGCCCGTGGCACCTTATAAATGGCTCGCCGTGCTGCTGATCGTTGTGCTGGGCGTGAGTTTCTCGCTCGTGCCGGCCGCCCTGTGGCCCTCCGTGCCGAAGATCATCGACGAAAAGATCCTCGGCTCGGCCTACTGCCTCATCTTCTGGGTGCAGAACATCGGCCTGTGCCTGGTGCCGATGCTGATCGGCTCACTGCGCGGCTCCACCGGCGGCTACTTCATCCCGATGCTGGTCTTCTCCAGCTTCGGCGTGCTGGCCTTCATCTTCAGCTACCTGCTCAAGAAAGAAGACCGGAAGAAGGGTTACGGCCTGGAGCTCCCGAATATCCGGAAATAAACCGCGAATGCCCCCCAAGACCCGGAAATACGCCTGTTGGATCGCCCTGGCGTGTCTCGTCGTACCGATGTTCGCATCGTACTTCTTCGACGATATGTTCTCGACGATCTCCTACCTCTTCGAGGATCCGTCCCGGACGCAGCTGGGGTGGGACGCCATGGGATACGGCCTCTACACCAGCGGCTATTCTGTGCTCTGCGTCTTCGGCGGACTGGTGGTGTGCGGCATCCTGCTGGACAAGTGGGGCGTACGGGTCACGGGATCCATCTTCGTGGGGATGATGGCCGCCGGCGCGGCCACGGTGCTGTACGCCATCACGGCGGGGCTCGCCCCCGAACGCTCGCTGCGCATCGCCTACGCCGGCTGTATGTTCTTCGGGCTGGGCAGCGAAATCGCGGGCACGGCGGTCACCCGGTCCATCGCGAAATGGTTCCGCCACGGGCCTATGGCCCTGGCGATGGGCCTGCAGCTCGCGATCGCGCGGCTCGGCACAGCCCTCGCCCTGGTGCTCTCCCCCCGCCTGGTCGTCGAGAACGCCGGACACGTGTACTCCCTTTCCGAGACGGCCCGCCCGGCCGTGTTCGGCCTGGGCCTGATGGCCGCCGGGCTCATCCTCTGGGCCCTGTTCGTGGCGATGGACGCCCGGGAGGACCATGCTGCCTCGTGGTCCTCGCATAGCACTGCCTCTCCCGGAGATTGCGGTTCGGAGGCGAAGCCGACAGAGGGGGTCCGGGGGGACCTCCCCCCGGTGGATAACGAGGCTGACAAGCCAGAGGAGGGATTCAGGATGAACGACGTAGTCGGAATCCTGAAGAACTCCAATTTCTGGCTTGTCAGCCTGCTTTGCGTGCTGTTCTACAGCAGCATCATCGCCTTCAAGAAATTCGCGGGCGCCATCCTGATCCCGCGCTTCGGCATTCCGGCCGAAACGGCCGGCTGGATGGTGTCTATGCTGCCCTTTGCGACTGTCATCTTCGCACCTCTCTTCGGCTTGCTCGTGGACCGTTTCGGAAAAGGTACGCGCTGGATGCTGCTGGGCTCGGTCCTGGCGCTGACGGCGCACCTGCTCCTGGCCTTCGCCCCGCAGGGCGTTCCGTTCTTCGGCTACCTCGCGATGGTGCTGCTGGGATTCGGCTATTCGCTCGTGCCCGCCGCCCTGTGGCCTTCCGTGCCGAAGATCGTGCCCGACAAGGTGCTCGGCACCACCTTCGCCCTGGTGTACTGGGTGCAGAACCTGGGCCTGCTCGCCTTCAAGATGCTGGCGGGACTGATCCTGGGTGCAGCCGCCGACACGCCGGACGCGGCCCGGAGCGGCGCCGTGTCCGTGGAACTGATGTTCACGGGCCTGTGCGTGGCGGCCGTCGCCGTCGCACTGCTCTTCGCCCGCTCTTCCCGCAGGCATCCTGAACTGGCGCTCGACGCGCCCAACAAAGCCTGACCCTATGTATGAACTGCTTGACCAGATAAACCAGCCCTCCGATATCCGGAATTTCTCCCCGGAGCAGCTCCGCGAACTCTGCAAGGAGCTCCGCGATTACATCGTGGCGTGCTGCGCCGAGAACCCGGGCCACCTGGCCTCGAGCCTCGGGGCGGTGGAACTCATCGTCGGCCTGCACTACGTCTTCGACACCCCGTCGGACCAGTTGGTCTTCGACGTGGGGCACCAGGCCTACGCCCACAAGATCCTGACCGGCCGCCGCGAGGCTTTCCGCAGGAACCGCACGCAGGGCGGCCTCAGCGGCTTTCCCAGCCGCGACGAAAGCCCGTACGACGCCTTCGGGGTCGGGCATTCCTCCACCTCCATCTCCGCGGCGCTCGGCCTCGCGGAAGCCGCCCGGATGCAGGGACGCGCCACGAAAGTGGCGGCCTTGATCGGCGACGGAGCGATGACGGGCGGGCTTGCTTTCGAGGGGCTCAACAACGCCGGGGCCAGCCACGCCAACCTGCTGGTGGTCCTGAACGACAACAACCAGTCCATCGAAGGAAACACGGGAGCGATGCACCGCTACCTGCTGAACATCACCACCAGCAACTCCTACAACCGCATCAAGAACCGGATGTGGAACCTGCTGGGCGAAGGCGGCCTGCGCCGTTTCCTGCAGCGCAGCGTGCGCGGCCTGAAGTCCTGGTTCGTGAGGAAACCCGGCGGCGACCTGTTCGAGGCGCTGGGCTTCCGCTATTTCGGTCCCATCGACGGCAACGACATCGACGAGGTGGTGCGTACGCTTCGCAAGCTGTACTCGATTCCCGGGCCCCGCCTGCTGCATTGCTATACCGTCAAAGGCAAGGGCTATCCGGCCGCCGAGGCCGACCCCGTGACCTGGCACGCCCCGGGCCGCTTCGATCCCGCCACCGGCGAGCGCACCCATTCCCCGCACGACCGCGACCGTTACCAGGACGTCTTCGGCGAGGTGCTCTGCGAACTGGCCGCAGCCGACAGCCGCGTCGTGGGCATCACCCCGGCTATGGCGCAGGGCTGCGGGATGAACCTCCTGGCGGCCCGCTTCCCGGACCAGTTCTTCGACGTGGGCATCGAGGAAGAGCACGCCGTCACCTTCTCGGCCGGCCTCGCCGCCGGCGGGATGAAACCCTTCTGCAACATCTACTCCGCCTTCGCCCAGCGCGCCTACGACCAGATCATCCACGACGTGGCCCTGCAGCGGCTTCCCGTGGTGCTCTGCTTCGACCGGGCGGGCCTGGTGGGCGAGGACGGCGCCACCCATAACGGCGCCTTCGACCTGGCCGCCTACCGCAGCATCCCGGACACCATCG
Organism: Bacteroidales bacterium; assembly: GCA_017548445.1. The sequence goes on from JAFYZZ010000073.1 coordinate 5,186, forward strand.
TCAGCGCCCCGCGCGACGAGATTTCGCTCAAGCGCCTGATGTATACCGCCTGGCGGCACGACACGGGACCATTCATAATAAGGTACCCGCGCGGGATGGGTGAAGGCACTCCCTGGCGGGAATCTGCAGCCGAACCGTACGAAATCGGACGGGCGGAGGAACTTCTGGAAGGCAGCGAGGTGGCCATCCTGGGCCTCGGTCCCGTCGTGAACCGCGCCCTGGAGGCCGCCCGGGACTGGCCCGGCCGGGTGGGCGTGTACGACCTGCGCTTCCTCAAGCCGCTCGACACGGAGACCATCCGGGAAGTTGCGCGCAAGTACCGGCACGTCCTCACCGTCGAGGACGGCACCCTGTGCGGCGGCCTCTACGGCGCGGTGGCCGAACTGCTGGCCGCGGACGGTTCCGAGGCCGCCCTCGAGGGAATCGGCATCCCCGACCGCTTCATCGCGCAGGCCAGGCAGTCCCAGCAATACGCGTCCTGCGGACTCGATGTCGAAGGCATTCGAAAAAGTTTGGCAAAAGTATTTGGAGAATAGGAAATTATTCCTATCTTTGCAGTCCCAAAATTCAGGGGACTTTGAAATAATACATTGCCGATGTAGCTCAGTTGGCTAGAGCGTGTGATTTGTAATCTCAAGGTCGTGGGTTCGATTCCCTCCATCGGCTCACGATCTGCAATGTAAAAACAGGGGCAAGTACCAGAGCGGTCAAATGGGGCAGACTGTAAATCTGCTGGCTAAGCCTACGGTGGTTCGAATCCATCCTTGCCCACAAGAAAGCGGAAGCGAAATCGAACGATTTCCGTCAAGCGGGGTTCGTATAATGGCTATTATGCCAGCCTTCCAAGCTGGAAATGGGAGTTCGATTCTCCTACCCCGCTCGATTATGCCGATGTAGCTCAGGGGTAGAGCGCATCCTTGGTAAGGATGAGGTCATGAGTTCAAATCCCATCATCGGCTCCACGGAGCCGGCCGAAAGCCGGTTTAATTTTGTAAACAAACTTTTTAACGTAATATTATGGCAAAAGAAAAATTCGAGAGGACCAAACCTCACGTCAACATCGGCACGATCGGCCACGTTGACCACGGCAAGACCACTCTGACCGCTGCGATCACCAAGGTGCTTGCTGCCAAGGGTCTGAGCGAGATCAAGTCTTTCGATCAGATCGACAACGCTCCCGAGGAGAAGGAGCGCGGTATCACCATCAACACGGCTCACGTCGAGTATCAGACCGCCAATCGTCACTATGCGCACGTCGATTGCCCGGGCCACGCCGACTACGTGAAGAATATGGTTACCGGTGCCGCCCAGATGGACGGTGCAATCCTCGTCGTCGCCGCTACTGACGGCCCGATGCCCCAGACCAACGAGCACGTGCTTCTCGCGAAGCAGGTGAACGTTCCTAAGATGGTCGTTTTCCTCAACAAGGTTGACCTTGTGGACGACGAGGAAATGCTCGACCTCGTGGAGATGGAGGTTCGCGACCTGCTCAGCAAGTACGACTTCGACGGCGACAACGCCCCCGTCATCCGTGGTTCCGCCCTCGGCGCCCTCAACGGTGAGCCGCAGTGGGAGGAGAAAGTCCTCGAGCTGATGGACGCTGTCGACGAGTACATTCCCCTTCCTGTCCGTGAGAACGAGAAGCCGTTCCTGATGCCTATCGAGGACATCTTCTCCATCACCGGTCGTGGCACCGTCGTCACCGGCCGTATCGAGACCGGTACCATCCACGTGAATGACCCGGCCGAGATCGTCGGTTTCAACGACAAGCCGAAGAACACCGTCGTCACTGGCGTCGAGATGTTCCGCAAGCTCCTCGATCAGGGTGAGGCTGGTGACAATGTGGGTCTCCTCCTCCGCGGTATCGACAAGAAGGAAGTCAAGCGTGGTGAGGTTATCGCCAAGCCCGGCTCCATCACCCCGCACAAGCACTTCCTCGGACAGATCTATGTCCTGAAGAAGGAAGAGGGTGGCCGTCACACGCCGTTCCACAACAAGTATCGTCCTCAGTTCTTCATCCGCACCCTGGATG
>JAFYZZ010000007.1 GCA_017548445.1 Bacteroidales bacterium
ACAGCCAGGCCTACTTCGACTACGACTCCAAGAAGTCCGGCGGCTACACCTGCTCGCACCTCCGCTTCGGCAAGAAGCCCATCAAGGCCCCTTACCTGGTGGGCACCCCGGATTTCGTGGCCTGCCACGTCCCGTCCTACCTCGAGAAGTACGACGTGCTGAAGGGCATCAAGGAGGGCGGCAGCCTGCTGCTCAACTCCCTGTGGGATGAAGAGGAGACCATCAAGCGCATCCCGGACGCCGTGAAGGCCGTCATCGGACGCAAGAACATCAAGCTCTACATCATCAACGCCACCAAGATCGCCCGTGAGATCGGCCTCGGCGGCCGCACGAACACCATCCTGCAGAGCGCCTTCTTCCGCATCACCGGCATCATCCCGGTGGACGACGCCATCAAGTATATGAAGGACGCCGCCCTCAAGAGCTACGGCAAGAAGGGCGAGAACGTCGTGAATATGAACTATGCGGCCATCGACCGCGGCGGCGAGTACACCCAGGTGCACGTGCCTGCCGAGTGGGCCGACATCAACGCCAAGTTCACCAATCCGAACGCCGGCCGTCTGGCCACCCCGTTCGTGAAGGAGATCGCCGACGTGGTGAACGCCCAGGCCGGCGACACCCTCCCGGTGAGCGCCTTCCTCCCCTACCAGGACGGTACGATGCCCGCCGGCACCGCCGCCTATGAGAAGCGCGGCGTGGCCGTGACCGTGCCCGTGTGGGACGCTTCGAAGTGTATCCAGTGCAACACCTGCGCCTTCGTCTGCCCGCACGCCGCCATCCGTCCGTTCCTGCTGACCGACGAGGAGGCCGCCGCTGCCGCCGCCCAGGGCGTGAAGCTCACCGACGGCAAGGCCAACCTCAAGGATTACAAGTACGCCCTCGCCGTGTCGGTGGCCGACTGTACCGGCTGCGGCAACTGCGTGGACGTCTGCCTCGCCAAGGAGAAGGCCCTCTCGATGGAGCCGTATATGGACCACGAGGCCGACCAGGCCGCGTTCGACTACCTGAACGCCAAGGTGGGCTACAAGACTCCGCTCGACCCGAAGTCCAATATGAAGGCCGCCCAGTTCGCCCAGCCGCTGTTCGAGTTCTCCGGCGCCTGCGCAGGCTGCGGCGAGACCCCGTACATCAAGAACATCACCCAGCTGTTCGGCGACCATATGATGATCGCGAACGCCACGGGCTGCTCCTCCATCTACGGCGCCTCCTTCCCCGCCTCGCCTTACTGCACCGACGCCCACGGCCACGGCCCGGCCTGGCAGAACTCCCTGTTCGAGGACTTCTGCGAGTTCGGTCTGGGTATGCGCCTCGGCTCCGAGCGTATGCGCGACACGGTGGAGGCCCTGATGAAGAAGGGTCTGGAGTGCGAGTGCTGCTCCGACGAGATGAAGGCCCTGTTCACGAAGTGGATCGAGAACCGCAAGGACTACGCCGCCACCCGTGAGGTCGCCGACAAGCTCGTCCCGCTGATGGAAGCCTGCGGCTGCGAGACCTGCAAGAGCCTGCTCGCCCTGAAGCAGTTCATCCCGACCCGCAGCCAGTGGATCTTCGGCGGCGACGGCGCCTCCTACGACATCGGCTACGGCGGACTCGACCACGTGCTCGCCAGCGGTGAGAACGTGAACATCCTCGTGCTCGACACCGAGGTGTACTCCAACACCGGCGGACAGTCCTCCAAGGCCACCCCGGTGGGCGCAATCGCCAAGTTCGCCGCCTCCGGCAAGAAGATCCGCAAGAAGGACCTCGGTATGATGGCCATCAGCTACGGCTACGTGTACGTGGCCCAGGTGGCTATGGGCGCCAGCCCGGTGCAGTATATGAACGCCATCAAGGAAGCCGAAGCCTACGACGGCCCGTCCCTGATCATCGCCTACGCCCCGTGTATCAACCACGGCCTGAAGGCGGGTATGGGTCTGAGCCAGAAGGAGGAGAAGCTGGCCGTCGAGTGCGGCTACTGGCACCTGTACCGCTACAACCCGGCTCTGGAGGAGCAGGGCAAGAACCCGTTCACGCTCGACAGCAAGGAGCCCGACTGGAGCAAGTTCCAGGACTTCCTGAAAGGCGAGGTGCGCTTCGCTTCCCTGTACAAGCTCTTCCCGGAGAGCGCGGGCGAACTGCTTGCCAAGACCGAGGAGTTTGCGAAGGTCCGTCTGGGCACCTACAAGCGCCTGGCCGGCAAAGAATAAATTTTTCTGAAATTTCAATATAAATTTATTGTTTTTCAGTAAATTTTGATTACCTTTGCTAGCGAAGGACAAGGAATCTCCGGAGAAAAGTTCCGCCAAGTTGTAGCATTTCAACGGATTCCGCGTCTAATGGTTAGTAGCAAGCAAAAGAGCAATCGATGAAAATGATGAAAAAGATCCTCTTCCTTGCAGCAGCGCTTCTCGGCGCTGCTGCTTTGGGAAACGCGCAGCAGCTGCAGCAGCTTCCCAACGACCCGGCCACGCGTGTCGGCAAACTCGACAACGGCCTCACCTACTACATCCGTCACAACGAGAAGCCCGCGCAGCGCGCGGAGTTCTACCTGGCCACCGACGTGGGCGCCCTGCAGGAGCTGCCCGACCAGGACGGCCTGGCGCACTTCCTCGAGCATATGTGCTTCAACGGCACCAAGAACTTCCCCGGCAAGGGCATCCTCAACTGGCTGGAAAGCATCGGCGCCTCCTTCGGCGGCAACGTGAACGCCTCCACGGGCGTTGAGCAGACCATTTACCTGCTCAACAACATCCCGCTGGTGCGTCCCACCGTCGTGGACACCTGCATCCTCATTATGCACGACTACTCCCACTTCGTGACCTGCGACCCGGAGGAGATCGACAAGGAGCGCGGCGTGATCCTGGAGGAGAAGCGTTCCCGCAACACCGCCCAGTGGCGTATGCGCGAGCAGTCCTATCCTTATATTTACGGCGACACCAAGTACGCCACCACCACCATCATCGGCACGGAGGAGAACCTCAAGACCTTCAAGCCGGAGAGCCTGACGAACTTCTACCACACCTGGTACCGTCCGGATATGCAGGCCCTGATCGTGGTGGGCGACATCGACCCGGATTACGTGGAGGCGTGCATCAAGCGCACCTTCGCCGACATCCCGGCCGCCGAGAATCCCAAGCAGAAGGACGTGATCGCCATTCCTGCCAACGAGAAGCCGGCCATCGGCATCCTCACCGACCCGGAGAACCGCAACACTTCCGTGACCGCCTACTGGCGCAGCGAAGCCACGCCCGAGGAGCTTAACAGCACCCCGGTGGGCCTGATCACCGACCTTGTGGAGGATATCATCAGCCTCGTGATGAACGAGCGCTTCGAGGAGATAGCCGCACAGCCGGACGCTCCGTTCCTGGCCGGCGGATTCGGCATCGGCGACCTCTGCGAGACCGCCGACGTCGTGATGGCCCAGGTGGCCTGCAAGGACGGCGAGGCCCTCGGCGCCTTTGCAGCCGGCCTGCTGGAGGCCGAGAAGCTCCGCCGCTTCGGCTTCACCGACGCCGAGGTGGAGCGTGCGAAGACCGAGCTGCTGTCGCAGTTCGAGACCGCCGCCAAGAAGGCGGACACCCGCACCAACTCCGAGTTCGTGATGCCGATGATCTACAACTTCTTCGACAACGAGCGCTTTATGGACCCGCAGGCCGAGTATGAGCTCGTCCAGCAGGTTATGCCTATGCTGAACACCGAGACCATCAACCAGATGGCACAGCAGATCATCACCCGCGAGAACCTGGTGGTCATCTACGAGGCGCCCGAGAAGGATGGCCTGACGCACCCGACCGCAGAGCAGTTCCAGGCCATCATCGACGCCGTGGAGAACGCCCAGCTGGAGCAGGCCGCCGGCGAGGAGGTTCCGGAAGCATTCCTGAATCCCGCCGCCCTCAAGGGCAGCAAGAGTTCGAAGATCAAGGACGGCATCTACGGTTCCAAGACCTTCACCCTGAAGAACGGCCTGCGCGTCTGGCTCCTGCCGACCGACCACGAGAAGGACCGGATCATCTTCAACCTGGTCAAGTACGGTGGCCGCAGCCTGCTTTCCGACGAGGAGCTCTACTCCTTCGACAGCAACATCTGGCAGCTCTACCAGCAGAACACCGGCGTCGCGGAATTCCCGGCCACGATGGTGCGCAAGATGCTCTCCGGCAAGCAGTGCAGCGCCACCCCCTATGTCAGCGAGTACACCCACGGCATCAGCGGCAACTCCACGACGAAGGACCTCGAGACCGCCCTGCAGCTGATGTACCTCTATTACACGCAGCCCCGTTTCGACGAGACAGAGTACAACCAGGGCCGCAGCCAGATCGAGGCCGTCCTGCCGAACCTGATGACCCAGTCGAACTACAAGCTCAACAAGGCCCTCTACGACTATGTCTACGACAGCCCGCGCCGCTTTATGATCGACGACGAGGTCCTTGAAAAGGCCAGTCTCGCCGGGTTGGAGAGCAGCTACAGGCGCCTCTTCACCGACATCGCCGGTGCTAACCTGGTGGTCGTGGGCGACTTCGACGTCGACGGGATCCTGCCGCTCATCCGCAAGTACGCCGGTTCCCTGCCGAAGGGCAGGCAGGCTACCCAGGATACGTATCGCGGCGACGGCGTCAGCACCGCCAACCGGGTCTACGACTTCAAGGCCCAGATGGCCACCCCGATGGTCACGGTCGTGCAGACCTACAACGTCCTCAAGCCTTACTCCATCGCCGACGATGCGGCCTGCGACGCGCTGTCCTACATCCTGGATATGCTCTACACCGAGACCCTCCGCGAGGATGAGGGCGGCACCTACGGCGCCAGCAGCAACGTCGAGGTGAGCAACAAGCCCGACGAGCGTCACGTGATGCAGATCGTCTTCCAGACCAACGTCGATTCCGCCGACAAACTCCGCGACCTCGCGAAGTCCGGCTTCAAGGGCATCGCCGACAACGGCCCCACCGCCGACCAGTTCGACAAGGCCGTCAAGAACCTCCAGAAGAACATTCCGGAGAACCGTCAGCGCAATGCGTACTGGAACAACATCATCCGGGCGAACATCCACTACGGCGTCGACTACGACAAGGACTACGAGGCCGCGGTGAACGCACTGACCCCGGAGAAGATCCAGGCAGCCGCCCAGGAATTCCTGAACGGCAATATGATCGAACTCGTAATGCGTCCGGAGGACTAAAGGAATGTTCGAGGATTTCCGGCTGACTGTTTTTGCCAAGGTGGCCGGGCTGGGCAGCTTCACTGCCGCGGCCCGGGCCCTTGGCATCAGCCAACCGGCCATCAGCCAGCATATCGCCGAACTGGAGAAATCCGCCGGCGGAAAGCTTTTCGAGCGGGGACGCGGCAGCATCACCCTGACCGAACGCGGCCGGCTTTTCCTCGAACACGCCCAGACCATCCTGGCGGACTACAAACGCCTCGACGCGGAATTCCACATTCCGGAAAGCGTCCTGCTGCAGGGCGTCCGGTTGGACGGAAAAGAGCGCAACATCCTCATCAAGAAGGAGCGCTTCGCCGACCTGGACGCCCCGGCGGACACTCCGGCCGACTGCGTGATCGACTCCGCCGGCACGGCCATCATCCCCGCCCTGTACAACACCCACGCACACGCCGCCACGGCCCTGTACCGCGGCCTGGGCGAAGACCGCACCCGCGAGGAGCGGCTGCAGCCCGAGGACATCCGCGAAGGCGAACTGACCGCCATCCGCGAGATGACCGCCTGCGGCACGGCCTTCTTCTCCGAGATGTTCTTCGACCCGGAGGAGACCATCGCCGCCGCCGAGGCGTCCGGCATCCGCGCCGCCGTGGGCATCACCCTGCTGGAGGGCCACCCCAAGGCCGCCGGCACGGCCATCAAGGATTACATCAAGAACTGGAAGGACCCCAGCGGCGGGCGCATCCAGCTTGTGATGGCACCCTGGTCGGTGCTGGACGTCAGCACCGACGAACTGAAGCGCAGCGCCACCTTCGCCCGCCAGAACGGGCTGCTTCTGCAAATCCAGCTGGGACGGACCCGCCGCGAGGTGGAAGAATGCGTCCGCCTGCACGGCACCACCCCAGTGCGCTACCTCGACAAGCTCGGCCTCCTGGGTCCGGACGTGCTGGCCGCCCACTGCGTCCACGTGGACGCGCAGGAATGGAAGATCCTCGCCTCACGCAGCGTCACCGCGGCCCACTGTCCCCGGGCGGACCTGCGCTCGGGCGGCCGCTTCCCCTATGCCGACGCCCTCGCCTCCGGCTGCCGCATCACGCTCGGAACGGACGGCGTGGCCGCGGGAGGCAGCCTGGACATCCTGGAAGAAATGAAATTCGCCGCCCTGCTGTCGGCGGCGGAAGGCTGCAGCGTGCCCGCGGCAGAAATCCTCCGCTGGGCCACCCGCAACGGGGCGGACTTCTTCGGCACCGGCGCCGGACGGATTGCCGTCGGCAGCCAGGCCGACGCCCTGCTCGTGGCCCTGGACACGCCGAAGATGCAGCCGGGACACGACCTTGCCGCCGACTTCGTCCTGGCGGCCGACAGCTCCGCCATCCGGCAGGTCATCTGTGCCGGACGCGTCATCAAGAAAAACTGAATCAGATATTTACGTCTTCGAGTTCCTCCTCGGAACGGAGGTTGGCGCGGATGAAATTCTGGCGCTCCAGCGTATTGTCGCCCATATAGAAGGACATAATGTCCGCGATGGACTCCTCCTCGGCCAGGTTCACGAGGTCCAGCCGCATATCGGGCCCGATGAAGTGGACGAACTCCTCGGATGAAATCTCGCCCAGGCCCTTGAAGCGGGTGATCTCCACGCCGGACTTCAGCGAGGCGACGGCCTTGTCCTTCTCTTCCGGAGAATAGCAGTAGCGGTTCTCCTTTTTGTTGCGCACGCGGAAGAGCGGCGTCTGGAGGATGTGCACGTGCCCGCGGCGGATCAGGTCCGGGTAGTACTTCATAAAGAAGGTGAGCACCAGCATCCGGATATGCATTCCGTCGTCGTCGGCATCGGTGGCCACGATGATGTTGTTGTAGCGGAGGTTCTCCAGGTCGTCCTCGACGCCGAGGGCGGACACAAGCAGGCTCAGTTCCTCGTTTTCAGCCACTTTCTTGCGGCTTTCCTTGTAGCAGTTGATGGGTTTGCCACGCAGCGAGAATACGGCCTGGAAATTGGCGTTGCGCGCCTTGGTGATGGTACCGCTCGCGGAGTCGCCCTCCGTGATGAAGATGGAGGAGTTCTCGATGTTCTCCTGCGTCTTCTCCGTCACCTTGTCGTTGTAGTGGAACTTGCAGTCGCGCAGCTTCTTGTTGTAGACGTTGGCCTTCTTGTTGCGTTCGCGCGTCTTCTTCTGGATGCCGGATATCTCCTCCCGCTCCTGCTGGGAGGCCTTGATCTTCTCCTCGATCACCGGCACGATCTCCTTGTGGATGCGGAGGTAGTTGTCCAGTTCCTGCGCCACGAAGGAGTTCACGTAGCTGCGGATGGTGGGGCCGGTGTCGAGCTTGATGGTGCCGTGCTCGTCGTGGGTCTGCTTCTCCCACATATAGTTGGACCCGAGCTTGGTCTTGGTCTGGCCTTCGAAGTTCGGCTCCTGGATCTGGATGCTGATGGCGCCCACGACGCCCTGGCGGCAGTCCGCCGGGTCGTAGTTCTTCTTGAAGAACTCCTTCAGCGTCTTGGCGATGGCCTCGCGGTAGGCGGCCAGGTGGGTGCCGCCGTCACGGGTGTTCTGGCCGTTCACGAAGGAGGAGATGTTCTCGCCGTAGGCGTTGCCGTGGCTGAGCACGATCTCGATGTCCTCGCCCTCCAGGTGGATGGGCGGGTAGAGCGGCTCTTCGCTGAGGTTCTCGTTCACGAGGTCCAGCAGGCCGTTTTCCGACTTGTAGGGCGTGCCGTTGAGGGTGAGGGTGAGCCCCTTCTTCAGGTAGGAGTAGTTCTTCACCATCGTCTCGACATAATCGAGATTGTAGGCGAACTTGCCGAACATCATCGGGTCCGGGAAGAAGCGCACGAGGGTGCCGTTCTTCTCCTTGGGGGTGCTTTCCTTGCCGCTCTCCTTGAGCTCGCCGCGCTCGAAGCGGGCCCAGGAGCTTTCCCCCTCGCGGAAGGAGCAGACATAGAAAGATTCCGACAGGGCGTTCACCGCCTTGGTGCCCACGCCGTTCAGTCCGACCGACTTCTTGAAGACCTTGTCGTCGAACTTGCCGCCGGTATTGAGGATACTCACGGCCTTGACCACGGAATCCAGGGGGATTCCGCGGCCGAAGTCGCGCACGGTCACCTGGTTGTCCTCCGTGATCTCGACCTGGATCTGCTTGCCGAAGCCCATCGCGAACTCGTCCACCGAGTTGTCGATGATCTCCTTCAGCAGGACGTAGATGCCGTCGCCGGGGTTGTTGCCGTTACCGAGGCGCCCGATATACATACCCGGACGCATCCGGACGTGTTGGACGCCCTCGAGGGTGCGTATGTTCTCGTCTGTATAGTTGCTATTTGGCATTCTTCGAGACGGTGCCCTTCAGGTGCAGGATGATCGGTTTCTTCTGCGCGGACGTGTAGACGGTCAGCGTCTTGTCGAAGGTACCGGTGCCTTCGTCGTTGGAATAGGTCGCGGTGATCACGCCCTTGGCGCCGGGTGCGATCGCCTCGCGCGGCCACACGACGTCGGTGCATCCGCAGGAAGGGACGACGGCGAAGATCGAAAGCGCGTCCTCGCTGTCGTTGGTCACGGTAAAGGTGCAGGTCTGTTTGCCGGCCTTGGTGCTGATTTCGCCAAAGTCGTGCACAGTCTTGTCGAACTGGATGGGTGCTGCAAGCGCGACAGCAAGCAAGAGTGTCAAAATTGTCTTCATAACTGCAAATTTACGAAAAAATGATTACTTTTGTCACGGTATTTGCAAAATGCGGACCGAACACACACTAAAATTTATCTATAATGGCTTACAAGATTAATCCTGACACCTGCGTGGCTTGTGGAACTTGCCAGGGTGAATGCCCTTCCGGCGCTATCCAGGAGGGTGATGTCTACACGATCGACCCGAACGTCTGCATCGACTGCGGCACCTGCGCCGACGCCTGCCCGATGGGCGCCATCGCCCCCGAGGAGTAGTTCCCCGCGCACTTGTCAACACGAAAAAAGGTGACCGAGCATTCGGTCACCTTTCTTTTTTTCAGTCGAAGAAGCGGCCGTCGCCGTCGGCGTCGATCGTCCGGGCGAGCTTCTCGACGTTGAGGCTGCGGGCCGAGGCATCCACGATCTGCTTGTAGATGCCGCCGGCGCGGTACACTTCGTCCGGGTCGCCGCTCTCCTCCACCCGGCCCTTCTGCAGGGCGTAGATGACGTCGCTGTCGATGATCTGCGAGATGGAGTGCGAGATCATAATGACGGTACGGTCTTTCTTGATGGCGTCGATGCTGGCCTTGATCTGCTCGGTGGCGATGGCGTCCAGTGAAGCCGTGGGCTCGTCCAGGAAGATGATGGGCGGGTTCTTCAGGAACATACGCGCGATGGCGATGCGCTGCTGCTGCCCGCCGGACAGGTCCGAAGCCTTGTTCTCGAAGCCCTTGGGCAACGCGACGATCTGGTCGTAGATATAGGCCTTGCGCGCCGCCTCCACGACCTCCTCGAAAGAGGCGTCCGGGCGGCCGTAGCGGATGTTCTCCTCGATGGAGCCGTCGAAGATGTGGTTCTTCTGCAGCACCAGGCCGATGTTGTCGCGCAGGTATTTCGTATCGTACTCGCGGAGGTCCACCCCGTCCAGCAGGATGCGGCCCACCTGCGGCTCGTAGAATTTGTCCAGGAGGTTCACGATGGTGCTCTTGCCCGCACCCGAAAGGCCCACCAGCGCCGTGATCTTGCCCGGCTCGATGATCATATCGATGTCCCAGAGCGCCTGGTTGCCGTTGGGATAGGTGAAGTCCACGCCCTGCAGTTCGAACTTGCCGTGGATCTTTTCCGGCTTGTAGCTGCCGGACGGCTCCACCTGGTCGTCGGAGTTCAGGATGCCGAAGAATCCCTCCGCATAGATGAGCGCGTCGTTCACGTCGTCGAAGATGCGCTGCAGCTGCGTGATGGGCGCGATGACATTGCTGAACAGCATTATGTGGTACATAATCTTGCCGATGGTCATCCCGGGATAACCCTTCAGCACCAGGAAGGCCGTCAGGATGATCACCAGCACCGTTCCCACCTGCTTGATAAAAGTCTTCAAGCCATTGTAATAGAAGGCCACGCGCCGGGTCTTCACCTGGTTGTCGGTCACCTGGTTCTGGATGTCCAGCTGCTTCTGCGCCTCGATCTTCTCGCGGTTGAAGCTCTTGATGACGTTGATGGAATCGATGATGTTCTTGATGCCCTGGCTCTTGGACTCCAGGTGCGAGCGCATCTCGCGGCGCCAGCCCTTGAGCCGGCGGGCCTGCCGGTAGGTGATCCAGAAATATACCGGCACGATGCCCAGGGCCACCAGGCCCACGTACACGTTGGCCGCGAACATCAGGATCAGCGCCAGCAAAGCGCTCGTGAACAGCGGCAGCAGGTCAATGAAGAAGTTCTGCACCGTGCGCGAGAGACTGCTGACGCCCTGGTCGATACGGGCCTGAAGCTTGCCCGTCGCGTTCTCGTCCGTGTTGAAATAGGCCATCCGGAAGGTCAGCACCTTCTCGATGACGCTCTGCGAGAGGTCGCGCGACACGAAGATGCGCATCCGCTCGCCGTAGAAGTTCTGCGCGAAAGTGATCAGCACCGACAGGAGTTCCTTGCCCAGCAGCACGATGCTGATGATGGTCAGGATGCGGGCGGCCTGCCCCCAGGTGAAGTCCGTGCCGATCAGCGCGTTGATCGCGTCCACGGTGCGGTCCAGCACGATGGCGTTCACCTGCGCCATCAGGGATCCGATGAGGGTCAGCACCAGGGTGATGACCACCAGCCAGCGGTACGGACGCACGAAAGGACGGATGTTCTTGAAAAGATTGATCAGGTTCATACTTGGACAAAAGTACGAAAAAAATCAGAACTGGAAATAGATGAACGCCTGTAGATCGGCGGTAATGAACTGATAGACAACAAAGACCACCGCCACCACAACCAGCGCCATCACAGGCAGCGGAAGCAGGGCGAAGTTGATGCGGTACCAGCGCTTCCAGCGCACCGGCAGCCAGTGGATGACCATACCTGCGATGACCAATGCGAATACCTTCCAATACTCCGCGCAGATTTGCGGGACCAGCGCCCAGTTCCAGCCGGAACCGATCTGGTTCACCATCCGGCGGGCCGTCTGCCAGGCCACCTCGTTGGCCGTGGCCGGGTCCAGGTTGCTGCCGCTGCGGAAGAACAGGCGCGTGAAGGTGATGAACGTGAAGGTCTGCGCCACGCCCCAGAAATAGCCCAGGCGCTTGCAGCCGCGGCCGCCGCAGCAGTGGTAGATGAAACGCACCAGCGTACCCGCCCAGACGAAGAGCGACCAGGTGAATAGCAGGTTCCAGACCGGCGCCTCAGACAGGAAATGCGCCAGGCCCAGGCCGGCGGCGCCCGCCGTCACCAGGCCGAAGCGCCAGCCCCACTTCATCTCCTTCCAGAACTGGTACACCACCAGGCCGATGCCGTTCAGGCCGCCCCATATGATGAAGTTCCACGAAGCGCCGTGCCACAGGCCGCCCAGCAGCATCGTGATGAAGCGGTTAATGTTGGCGAGGATCTTCTTGCGCCGTTCCGGCTTGAAATACGCCACGACGCCCAGCGTGGCTGCCAGCAGCACGAAGAACGCCGAGACGATCCAGGTGCCGGACAGGATGGCCGCGATGACGGCGAAGAGCACGATCCAGAAATAGGTGCCGAACGTGGCGTTTCGGTTGCCGCCCAGCGGGATGTACAGGTAGTTCTTCAGCCAGTTGCTCAGCGACATATGCCACCTGCGCCAAAAGTCCTGCGGGTTGGAGGCCTTGTAGGGCGAGTTGAAGTTCTGCGGCAGGTAGAAGCCCATCAGCATCGCCACGCCGATGGCGATGTCGGTGTAGCCGGAGAAGTCGGCGTACACCTGCAGCGAATAGCCGAACAGCGCCGCCAGGTTCTCGAAGCCCGTGAACAGCAGCGGGTTCTCGAACACCCGGTCGATGAAGTTCACGGCGATGTAGTCGCTCAGGATCAGTTTCTTGGCCAGTCCGTTCAGGATCCAGAACACGGCGATGCCGAACTGCTTCCGCCCCAGGAAGAAGGGCTTGTAAAGCTGCGGCACGAACTCGCTCGCCCGCACGATGGGCCCGGCCACCAGCTGCGGGAAGAAGCTCACGTAGAAGCCGAAGTCGAGGATATTGTCCACCGGCTTCACCTTTCCCCGGTACACGTCCACGGTATAGCTGATGACCTGGAACGTGAAGAACGAGATGCCCACCGGCAGCACGATGCTGTCCACGCGGAAGCGCTCCGCCCCGGTCAGGGCGTTGCCCAGGATGCCGAACACGTTCACCACCTTGAGCTCCAGCCCCGTCAGCGAATGCACGAAGTCCGCGAAGAAATAGGCATACTTGAAATAGCACAGGATCAGCAGGTCGATGCACACGCTCAGCACCAGCCAGGCCTTCTTGCGGCCGGCGTGTGCCGACGAGGCGGCGATCCGCCGGGCGATCAGGAAGTCGGAGCAGGTCACGAACAGCAGGATCAGCACCGACAGCCCGCTGGTCTTGTAATAGAAGAACAGGCTGACGAAGAAGAGGTAGGCGTTGCGCAGCAGGCGGCGGTTGCCGATCAGCGCGAAAAAGGCGTACACCAGGGCGAAGAACGCCCAGAAATAGAACTGGGTGAACAGCAGCGGCGAGTTCGGGTCGAAGCCGAACAGGCGATGCACGAAGGCCCCTATGCCGCCCAGATCCGCCATTCTGCTACTCTTCCCGGCCCTCCTTGTCCGCCATCAGCGCCTGCACGAACAAGTCGCCGAGCAGTTCGTATCCTTCATCCGTGAAATGCAGGCGGTCGGTCTTCGCCAGGCCGGCGTCCCGCCATTTCTCGATGGAATGCGCTCCGCCCATAATGCCGTACAGGTCCCACACGGCGCCGCCGTACTCCTCCGCCAGCTCGGTCATCGCCTTGCGCACCGCCACGGCGTTGGTGTTGTAGGTCATCCCGCGCTTGACGTAGCGGTAGCTGTCGTTGTTGGTGATGAAAATGAAGGCGCAGTCCGGGCTGACCCGGCGCACCATCTCCAGCAGGCGGCGGTAGTTCCCTTTGAATTTCTCCGGCTTGAAGTCCTTGGACGTGGTGGCGGAGTCGTTGATGCCCACCGCCAGGATCGCCAGGTCCGGCCGCACCAGCCGGAGGTCGCGCTCGAAGTCCTCGCACTTGTCCAGCCAGGAAGGCAGGGCCGCGCCGTTCACCCCGGAAGCGAAATAGTTCACCCCCGGCCGCCAGCTCAGGGGCTCCAGCCCGTTCAGCACGAATTCCTCACCTGCGGGGATGTGGAACTGCACCATCACCGTGTCGGTAGGCGCAGGCAGGTCGAAGACGTAACTCGCCGTCAGCGAATCGAATTCGAAACGCAGGGTGTCCGCCAGGCAGAGGATGTAGGGCCAGGCACGCTCAGAGGAACCGTAGCCCAGCACGCGCAGGCTCTGGCAGACCCAGAGGCTGTCGCCGTCGGGATTCAGGCGGAAGGCCACCGAGGCGTCGGGACTGGAGGTCCGGGCGCCGTAGCCGGTGATGCCGTAGCGCGGACGCCGCAGGTTGGTCGTCTTCGTAAGGATGGGCGCCTCCCACTCCCCCGTCGTGGTGATGCGGTAGCTCTTGTCGTAGTTGGTGCCCGCCAGTTTGAGCGGGAAGAGGAAACCGCGGTCGCCGCGCAGGGTCAGCGAGTCCAGCAGGTTCATAATGCGGTTGGGGAAGAAGGCCGCCTGAACGTGCGAACCACCTATGTGCCAGACGTTTACGTTCCCTTGCCCCGTGGCCGTCAGGCTGTCCAGCTTGGCGTAGAAGCCGTCCTGCGCCGCCCGGGAGCCCGGGAAGGTCAGCACCGACTTGTCGGCGTGCACGCAGGAGGGCAGCTCCTGCGCCGCCGTCCCGACGGAGAGGAACAAAGCAATCAGAAACCTACCTTTCATTTTCCTTTCGCCAACGGTAATAGTCGTAATACAGGAACAGGGCGTCGCAGAACATCGTACCCACCTTGCCGGAACCCGCCAGGGTGAAGTGCACGTAGTCCGAGCCGGCCAGCGCCGGCCGGGCGGCCACCCACTCGTTCATCGAACCCTCGCCGCCCATCGCGGCGAAGATGTCCCAGTAGGCCGCGCCGCACTGCGTGGCCGATGCCTTAAGGGAATCCACGAAGGCCGGCAGCATCGGATAGGTGCGACGCTTGCCGCCCACCACGGTGGACATATCCGACGGCCCCACGAAAACGATCTTCGCCTCCGGGGCCAGCCCGTACAGATGACGGATCTGGTTGCGGATCGACTCGAGGTAGTTCGCGATGGCCTTGTCGGTCTTGAGGTAAGGCACGCTGTTTCCGCCGTACTGCAGCAGGATCAGGCGGACGTTCTCGCTTTGATAGAACTCGCGCAGCTGGGCGCTATCCATCGCCGTGAAGAAGCCGCCGGAAGCGCCGCGCATCGGCACGTTGTCCACCCGGACGCCCGTGCGGGAGTCCAGCAGCACGCCGTACAGGTCGGCGGAGCCGGCCACGGTGATCGAGGCGCGCGCCGAGCTGTCCGGAAGGTCGAAGTGCACCAGGACGACGGGGTCGCCCGGCTCCACGGTCCGCTTGTCGCCGCGGCTGCTCACATGCAGCGTGCTCCGGAGGTTGCCCGCCACCAGGGTCGCCCCGTCGAAGACGCTCTGACCCTTTTCCTTGTTGCGGATGGGATAATAGGACAGGGTGGTTACCGTGTCCAGCCGGGTGAAGTCCGCATAAGGACCGTACTTGCGGATGCCCGCCCGGTACGAGGCGTCGCCGTAGATGAAGAAACGCCGCAGCCCGGCGGAACTGCCTCCGCCCACCCGGGGCGTGGCATACGTGCGGGCCGGCATCATCCCGGGTCCGCTGCCCCCGAAGCGCTCCTGGAGCCGTTCGCGGATGGTTCCGGTGATGCGGTCCTCCTCGATCTGGGAGTCGCCGTAGTGGACGACGCGCACCGGCTCCTCCCCCGCCCGCTCGAATGCTTCGAACAGGGAATCGAAGAAACGGACGTCATCCCCGGGCAGGGAGAAACGCGCGGGGTCCTCCTTGAAAAACGCCTGGTACTGGTCCCGCTCGGCGGAGAGCACCGCCTGCCGCCGCTGTTCGATGAGTTCCTCCGGCGAAGGGCCCTTCTCCGTGTCGGAAGCCGACAGGACCTCGCCCAGTTTCGGAAAGCGGAGTCCCAGGAGGCCATCCTCCGGAAAAACGGCGCACAAGGCCGCCAGGACGGCGATCACGCCAAACAGGAACAGGACGATCTGATATCTTTTCATTTCTCTTTCCAGACTTTGAGGTATTCCTGCAACGCCCACATCTCGTCGCGGTAGTGCGCCGCCTGCGCGAAGTCCAGCTCGGCCGCGGACTTCTTCATCCGGCGGCGGTCCTCCTCCACCATCTTCTCGATCTGCTCGCGCGACATCGAGCGGATGACCGGATCCTGCAGCACGGCGGCCAGGTCGGCGGCCACGAAACCGTCGCGGTAGGCGTCACCCGCCTGCCGCTTGGAATCGTGCCCGAAACCGACGGACACCGAGCCCCGTCCCAGGTCGGAGGGGTTCGGGATGTAGGTCGGGTCGTCGTAGGAGTTGGGAGCGCTCACGCGGCCGGTCGTGCCGTTCGCAAGACCGCGGGAAAGCGGCTTCCCGTCCCGGCCGGTCAGTTCGCCCGCCAGGGCGTTCTGCTTCACCTCGATCTGTTTCGGGGTGATATGGTGCAGCTTGTTGTATTCCATCTGCTTCTTGCGGCGACGGTCGGTCTCGCGGATGGTCTGTTCCATCGACGGGGTGATGCTGTCGGCATACATAATCACGAGGCCGTTGACGTTGCGCGCCGCGCGGCCCGCCGTCTGCGTCAGGGCGCGCGCGGTGCGCAGGAAACCCTCCTTGTCGGCGTCCAGGATGGCCACCAGCGACACGGTAGGAATGTCCAGCCCTTCGCGCAGCAGATTCACGCCCACCAGCACGTCGAAGAGGCCGTTCTTGAAGTCTTCGATGATCTCCACCCGCTCCGTGGTGTCCACGTCGGAGTGGATATAACGCACGCGGACGCCGATGCGCCGCAGGTACTCGTCCAGTTCTTCCGCCATCCGCTTGGTGAGCGTGGTCACGAGCGTGCGCTCGTCCACCTCGGCCCGCTTGCGGATCTCCTCCACTAGGTCGTCCACCTGGTTCTTCGTGGGTCGCACCTGCACGGGCGGGTCCAGCAGGCCCGTGGGCCGGACCACCTGCTCCACCACCAGGCCCCCGGACTTCTCCAGTTCGTAGTCGGCCGGCGTGGCGCTCACATACACTTTCTGACCCGTCAGGGCTTCGAATTCCTCGAACTTGAGGGGACGGTTGTCGGCCGCCGCGGGCAGGCGGAAGCCGTATTCGATGAGCACGCTCTTGCGGCTGTGGTCGCCGCCGTACATCGCGTGCACCTGCGGCAGCGTCACGTGGCTCTCGTCGATGAAGGTGATGAAATCCTTCGGGAAATAGTCCAGCAGGCAGAAGGGGCGCTGTCCCTGCTTGCGGCCGTCGAAGTAGCGGGAATAGTTCTCGATGCCCGGGCAGTAGCCCATCTCCTTGATCATCTCCAGGTCATATTCCACGCGCTGTTTCAGGCGCTTGGCCTCGAGTCCCTTGTCCACGCTCTCGAAGTAATCCATCTGCGCCTTCAGGTCGTCCTGGATGTGGGACACGGCGATGGCGGCCCGCTCCTTCGTGGTCACGAAGTTGCCGGCCGGGTAGATGTTGATCTGCTCGATGTCCTCGCGTTTCGCTCCCGTCACGGGGTCGATCAGGCTCAGGGAGTCGATCTCGTCGCCGAAGAACTCGATGCGCACGGCGTCGTCCGAGCCGCCCAGGTACACGTCCACCGTGTCGCCCCGGACGCGGAAGGTACCACGCTTGAACTCCACCTCCGTGCGGTTGTACAGGGCGTCCACCAGGCGGTAGAGCAGCCCGGTGAGGCTGCGGGTCTCCCCCCGCCTGACCGGCACGGTCTGGGCGTGGAAGTCGTCCGGGTTGCCGATGCCGTACAGGCAGGACACGCTGGACACCACGATCACGTCGCGCCGGCCGCTCAGCAGGGCGCTGGCGGCGCTCAGGCGCAGCTTCTCGATCTGGTCGTTGATGCTCAGGTCTTTCTCGATGTAGGTGTCGGTGGTGGGGATGTAGGCCTCCGGCTGGTAGTAGTCGTAATAGGAGACGAAGTACTCCACCGCGTTGTGCGGGAAGAAGGACTTGAATTCGCCGTACAGCTGGGCCGCGAGGGTCTTGTTGTGGCTCAGGATCAGCGCCGGACGCTGCAGGCGCTCGATCACCCCCGCCATCGTGAAGGTCTTGCCCGAACCCGTCACGCCCAGCAGCGTGATGTCGCCCACCCCCGCGTCCAGCGAGGCGCAGAGCTGTTCGATGGCCTCCGGCTGGTCGCCGGCGGGCTTGTATTCGGACTCGAGCTGAAATTTCATAAATCTTACAAAGATAACGATTCCCCGCTATCTTTGCAACGTCACCCCGGTCGTGCACATCCTCCCATTTTTTTATTATATTTGTCCTGATGGACAACCTGGTCGGACAAGCCCGCGCGCTGGCGCTGGAGGTACTGAAGGACGAGACCCGCGACGACGGGTCGCCGTTCATCACGCACCCCGACAACGTCGCACGCATCGTGGAGGACGAAATCGGCCTTCCGGAGGCGTGCGTGGCCGCCGTGTACCTGCACGAAGCCACCCGCAAGCACCGGGACGTGGACATCTCCGCATTCCCGCAGGACGTGCGGAAGCTGGTGGACGGCCTCAACAAGATCGCGACCATCCGGCCCAAGGACACGCAGCTGGAAGCGGAGAATTACAAGAAACTGATCGTCCAGTACTCCACCGACCCGCGCGTGACCGTGCTTAAGATCGCGGACCGGCTGGAGGTGATGCGCAACCTGCAGATGTTCTCCAAATCCGCGCGCGACCAGCGGCTTCTGGAGACGCTGATGCTCTATATGCCGCTGGCGCACCAGCTCGGCCTGTACAACATCAACAACGAACTGGGCAACATCTGGTTCCGCTACGCCGACCCCGAGCAATACCGGGCCATCACCAACAAGCTGAAGGCCACGGAAAAGGACCGCGAGCAGATCACGGCGGAGTTCATCGAACCGCTGAAGAAGAAGCTTTCCGACGCCGGCATCGTCTACAAGCTGAAGATCCGCACCAAGAGCGCCTACTCCATCTACCGCAAGATGCAGGTGCAGAAGGTGCCTTTCGAGGGCGTGTTCGACGTCTTCGCCATCCGCTTCATCATCGACTGCGAGGAAGACCCGAAGGTGGAGAAGGACCTCTGCTGGAAGGTTTTCTCGTACGTGACGGAGGAATACGAGTCGGATACGAAGCGCCTGCGCGACTGGCTCACCACGCCGCGTCCCAACGGATACGAGTCGCTGCATATCACGGTGAAGAACAAGAAGGGCAAGGCCCTGGAAGTGCAGATCCGCACGAAGCGGATGGACATCGAGGCGGAGAGCGGCGCAGCTGCGCACTGGGCCTACAAGGGCATCCGCCACGAGGAATCGATGGACCGCTGGCTGCAGTCGGTGCGCGACGCGCTCGAGCATCCCCTGGAAGCCTCGCCGGAGGACGTTCCCGCGCCGCCGGACAAGGAGATCTTCGTGTTCACCCCGAGCGGGGAGCTCCGCATCCTGCCCAAGGGCGCGTCCGTGCTGGATTTCGCCTTCAACATCCACTCCGGCCTTGGCTGCCGCTGCATCGGCGGGCGGGTGAACGGCAAGGCCGTCCCCATCCGCGAGAAACTCAAGACGGGCGACCTGGTGGAGGTGATGACCCGCAAGGACCAGCGTCCGAACCGCGACTGGCTGGGCTGGGTGGTCTCCTCCAAGGCGCGCACCAAAATCAAGCAGGAACTGGACGCCGAGGAGCGCAAGGCCGCCGCGGACGGCCGTGAACTGCTGGAACGGCGCCTGCGCAACTGGAAGCTCGAATTCCCGGACGACTGGATGATGGAATTCATCAAGTTCCGCAAGTATCCGTCCGTCCTGCCCTTTATGGCCGCCATCGCCCGCGAGGAGGTGGATGTGAACGACATCAAGGCCTTCATCCAGCGGAAGACGGCCGACCGACAGGAGCATCCTGTGCAGGCCGCCGAAACGGTGGAGCAGGCAGCCCCGAAGGGCTATGCCGGCACGGCGGACGACATCCTCGTCCTCAGCGCCAAGAACGTGAAGGGCCTGGACTACAAGATGTCCAAGTGCTGCAACCCGGTTTTCGGCGACGACGTGTTCGGCTTCGTCACGCGCACCGAAGGCATCAAGATCCACCGGATGTCCTGCCCCAACGCCGCCCGGCTCATCGAGCGCTTCCCGTACCGCATCCAGAAGGTCGTGTGGCAGGACAATACCACCAAGGGCGACTTCCAGTGCACGCTGGCCGTCACGGCCGAGCTGGACCACCCCGTGCTCAGCGACATTATGAGCGTGATCGGCCAGTTCAAGGTGTCGATGCGCTCCTTCAACGTCAAGGAGAACCTGCGCGCCGGCACCTACGAAATCACCATCCGCCTGCTGGTGCCTTCCAGCGCCGAACTGGACAAGGTGCTCTCGCAGGTCGGAGCCCTCAAACAGGTCATCAAAATACGCCGCATCTGATGGATTTTCAAGAAGATACCAAGGATCTCGACCGCTTCGAGCAACTGCTGGAAGATGGGCTGTTGAAGGTGTGCTGCGGCTCGGGCCTGCTGCCCGCCGAGATGGTCCGCTGCCCCGACGTCGACGCCGCGTGGGATGTCTATGTCAAGGACTATATCGCCGACGCGGTGGTGAATTTCAACGAATACCCCGAGGCTGCCCTGGGTTGGGCGGGATTCCTGGGATTGGGCGTGGCCTGGGGCTGGGACGCCGACTGGCAGCGCTACAAGGACGTCCCGTACCGCTTCTGGTACGGCTCCCGCGGCTGGGACGATATGGACGAACACATCCTGCGCGATGTCCTGGGCCTGTCGCTGGAAAGCCCGGAAGCGAAGCGGATCTCGGACACCCTGCTCAGCTGCGCCCTGGCCGTGCTCGGTCTGCTGCAGCACGAGGGCGTGGAGACACAGACCGCCCGCGGCTTCTACCTGCTCGCCCGTGCCTACACGGTGCTCTACCGCATCGGCGCCGCCATCCAGCTTCACCGGATGGGGTATAAGAAAGTCCTGATTGGCTGAGTCCGGGAAGCGTTCCTTGTGTCCGTAAAAATGGGACACAAGTATACAAAAACCCCGAAAAACGCGCCTTGTGTCCTTGAGAACGGGACACAAAGAACAGTCAGACGTCCAAGCGCTCGGTTGACAGGACCCTTGTAACGGTTTCTTTATACTTCCTGGAGACGGGCAATTCCGTTTCGCCTATACGGACCGAGTCCGGCGAAGAAAGGCTGGCGAGTGCGATGTTGACCAGGTAGGAACGATGGATCCGGAGGAAATCATCTCCCAGCAGATTCTCCCACTGGCCGATGCCGGTCTTGTTGCGGTAGGACTCGCCGTCCGGCGTGACGAGGCGGACTTCCGTGTCGTTGGATTCCACATAGGCGATCCCGGACACGGGCAGGGTGACGCTCTTCCTTTCTGAGAAGAAGGTGATGGAGCGGTCCTTCGGCTTGTACCGTGAGTCGATCCACTTGGCCCAGAAATAGTCGCCGAGGGCCAGCACCATAAGGATGAGTCCCAGGAATGCGGGATTGATGAGCATCGGGGCGACTTGTTTCTCAGAGAGAGACCCGTATTGCGTAATGCTTGTCCAGACGTAGTGATGGAGACACAGGATCAGGAGAACGATGGCTACCAGCATCGCCAGCGACAGGTACACCTTGTCCATCGGCCTGCGGGCCTTGGGAATCAGGAATTCCAGGATGATCGCGCACGGGCCGAAAATGAGACTGATGAGGATGGCCTGGGCCAGGGTATAGTCCAGACTGACCAGGATGAACGCCAGGAGGATCAGGGCCAGCAGCCAATATGCAATTCTGCAGAGGAGTCTCATCGCAGGACAAATATAGGTAAATCGCGTGTGGCCTGCAAGTCGGAATATCCTACAGTGGGTTTTGACAGGGTTGGAGAGGGTTTTTACTTTGGATTACTCGTGAGCTTGGTTGTACCTTTGCATCGAACAATAAAAAACTGTCGCTATGAACGTACAAATCAACGAAGAAATCTTGACTGCCGTGGACTCCCTGGGAGTCTCCCAACCCGTCCCCGTCGAGGGAGTCGTCGATTCCCCGCACTTCACACTCCCGCAAATATTTGTGATGGGAGGTATGGGCCCGATGATCGTTATCACCGTGCTGCTGATCTGCCTCCTGCTGGCGGCCTGGAAAGCCCCCCGCTGGGTTAGGGAAATCGGTATCGGCGCCCTGGTTGCGTCCATTTTCTTTTCATTGTTCGGTATGGCCAACGCGTGTGATGCAATCCAGATGTTTGGAGATGTATCTCCCGCCATTCTTGCCGCGGGCTTGAAGTGCTGCTTGATCCCCATCCTCTACGGTCTCATCGTCTTTTTCATCTCCCTGGTCATCCGCATCATCCAGAAACCCCGGATTTAGCCGGAGCCCCGTTCAAAACGCCTGAAGCATCCGGGCGATTTCCTGATAGGGAATCCCTGTCACCCGGGCAATCTGCTTGGCGTCGGCGTTGAACCGGCGCCGAATCTGGGCGATCAGGGCCGGCAACTGTTCTTCGTCCAGTTCCTTGATTTCCCGTTTGTGGAACAAAGACTGGCACAGATCCGATATGGCCGGGAGAATGATCTGGTCCCGGAAGGATGGCAGGTCCATTTCCCGAAGTGCCAGACGCTGTTTCGCCTTGGAAGAGTTCTGCAGGAAAAAGTTCATCCGCTTGGGAGAGCGGAACAGGCTCTCCACGAATCCTATGTTGACATACGATCCCGGCAGAATATACCCTTCTTCTCCCAGCACCCATCCGGAAGGAAGTTCCTGCTTGCTATGCAGCAGGCGTACTTGGGCCCGGCGCGAAATGTCGCCGAGCCGGCGGCCTTTATCCGGGGCAGCCCGGAAGAAACAATTCCCAGTCCCCCAAGGATAATCCGCAGAATTGATGCAAACGTTGGCTGCGACGCAATTCATTTGTACATAGGCGATTGCGCGCTCCAAAGATTCGTCTCCAAGAACAAGCGGCTGAATATCCACCCCGTTTTCACGAAGCTGCTCCCGCGTCTGATATTTCCGGCTCAGATAATGGGAGAAAAGCCGCTTGAATTCCGTGATAAAACGTCGCGCCTCCTCTTCGAAACAGGACAGGATAAAATGAACGTGATTGGACATCAGGATAAAGGCCAGGATATCGATGCCGAGCGCATAGGCCACGATCGCCACATAATTCATTGCCGTCTTGAAGTCTTCATCGTCCCGGAACCATAGCCGGGTTTCCAGATGATCGGTAGTGATCAGAAAAAAAGTCATAGTGTTAAGTTTACTTATCAAAGATAGCGGAAACCTCGCTTAATTCAAAGCCTTTTCCATTATGAAAGTTCCTTGCGCGTTCCTTGTGTCCCATTTTTACGGACACAAGGCGCGTTTTTCGGGGTTTTTGTATACTTGTGTCCCGTTCTCAAGGACACAAGGAACACTCCGCCGCTAACTCGCCGCGGCGCGGGACTTGTTGACGAGGATGACGCCGCCGAAGACCAGGACCGTAGCCAGCACCTTCTGCCAGGTAAAACGGTCCATCCCGATGGCAACGCCCACGACTGCAGCAATGATGGGTTGCAGATAAGAATACAAACTCACCAGCGTCGGGCGCAGGTGCTTCTGTCCCACCGGAATCAGGAAGTAAGCGATACAGGTCGCAAACACGATCAGGTAGGCGATTTCCCAGCCCAGCTTTGGCGTAATGGCCGCGTAGTCCAGCCCGATGAAGCCGCGCCAGGAAAAAGGCAGCGACATCAGCAGGGAGAAAAGGAACATCCATTTCATAAAGGTCACCACGCCGTAACGGCCGATCAAGGGCCGGAAACATCCCAGATAGGCCGCGAAGCTCAAGCCGTTGACCAGCATCAGCAACACACCGGCCGGGCGTGTCCGCTCCACTTCCCCGGTTCCGTGCACAGAGTTGAAAATCAGCCAGATGACGCCCAGAAGGCTGAGCGCCACGCCTCCGGCTTTCTTGCCGGTGATGGGTTCGCCCAGGAACAGGAACGCGAAACACATCGTATACACGGGCGACAGTGAACCCAGCACTGCGGCATCGATGGGCGTGGTCATCCCGATGCCGACGAGGAAGGAAAGCTGCGTGAGAAACAGACCCAGAAACGAGGCAAGGACGATCAGCGGGAAGTCACGCGGGGCCACCCGCTCCGGCGGCAGGAAAAAGGAAAGCAGCCAGAACAGCGCGCTGGCTCCGGCGGCGCGCAGCGAGAAAAGCACGATTGGCGGAACGACACCCGTTCCGGATATGTCCTTGCAGAGAAGGAGGTTGAGACCAAAGATGACATAAGCTCCGGCCGCGGCCAGATGACCTTTCAGACTATTGTTCATCGGCTTTTTTGACCGGACGGACGACCTGTTTTTTCCACTTGTCGCGGGCCAGCTGCTGCATATCCCGGACAGTGTCCTGCTCGTCCACGATCTCGCTGCCCAGCAGCGTCTCGATCACGTCCTCCAGGGTGATGATGCCCTGGAAGCTGCCGTAGTCGTTGATGATGATGGCGATCTGCTCATCCTTGCTGAGCATCTCGTCCCAGATCACGTCCAGGGTCGTGTCTTCGTCGAAGGTTGCCACGTCGCGGCGGATCGAACCGAGGGTGAGGTCGAATTTGTCCTCGGCCATCAGCTGGAGCGCCTCCATCCGCAGGATGTAGCCGGTGATGTATTCGTCATTGTCGGCATACACCGGGATGCGGCTGTGATGGCGGTAGCGCTTGTTCTTGTAGAAGGCCTTGAGCGTCATCGATTCGGGCGCGATCTCGCAGACCACCCGCGGCGTCATCACGTCGAAGGCCTTCACTTCGTCCATCGAGATGAGGTTCTGGATGATCGTGTTCTCGTCCTCCTCCAGGTCGCCCTCCTCCTCCGCGACGTTCGCCATCGCGCTCACTTCGTCGCGCGAAACGGCCGGCTCTTCCAGTTCTTCGGGGGTAATGAGGTCCGTCAGCAATTCGATGAGCAGCACCAGCGGATACATCAGGAAAATCAGGGCGCGGATCATCGCGGTGGCGACACCCATCAGGGATTTCCAGCGCGTGGTGCCCAGGGTCTTCGGAATAATCTCCGAGAAGACGAGGATGAGGATGGTCATCAGGGCGCTGACCAGGCCGAACCACTGCGAGCCGAAAAGCTTGGTGGCCTGGCTTCCCACGCCAGCTGCGCCGATGGTGTTCGCAATCGTGTTCAGCGACAGGATGGCGGCGATGGGCCGGGAAGGGTCCTGCTTGTATGCCTTGAAGCGCGTGGCGGGCTTATAGCCTTCCTCCTCCCGCATCGTGATGTAGGAGATCGGGGTGGACATCAGCGTAGCCTCCAGGATGGAACAGAGGAACGAGACGGCCATCGCGCCCAGCAGGAAGAACAGCAGGAGTGCCATATGGGGGTCCTAGAATGGGAATATCTTGGTGAGCCAGAAGTAACCGAGCACGAAGCCGACGGCACCGATGACGATGCCCACCTTGGTCATATCCTTGGTCTCGACCATCCCGGTGGCGGACGCGATGGCGTTCGGCGGCGTGGAGATCGGGAAGAGCATCGCGATGGAGGCGCAGCAGGCGATGAAGACGATCATTGCCTGCGTGCCGCCCAGCGACAGGAAACTGGCGTTGTTGGCCGCGGCGGGATCCGCCATACCTTCGGCGACGACGATCAGGATCGGGATCAGCAGGGCGGCCGTGGCGGAATTGGAGATAAAGTTGGACAGGAAGTAGCACACCAGGCCGGCGATGACCAACACAAGCACCACCGACATATTGCCGAACGGGATGGCCGTGATGAGCACCTTGGCCAGGCCCGTGTCCTGCATCAGGTAACCCAGGCAGAAACCGCCCGCGACGAGCCAGAGCACGTTCCAGTTGATTTCCTTGATCTCCTCCTTGCCGAAGAGGCCGGTGGCGGTGAACACGCCCAGGGGAATCCAGGCGACGATGTTGGAGTTGATGCCGGTCAGCTGCTCGGTGGCCCAGAGGAGGATGGTGCCGATGAAGGTGATCCACACCAGATACAGCTTCCAGTCCTTCTTCTTATTGCTCGCAGGGATCTCCAGCACGAGCTTCTTCGTCTTGAACGGGAAGAAGAGGCGCAGGAGCACCCAGGCGATGAGGATCATAATGATGACGTAGGGGATCATATGGGCACACCACTCGCCGAAGGAAATGTCGATACCGGCCTGCTCCAGGGCGCCTTTCGCGGTAGCGTTCGGCGGGGTGCCGATCGGCGTGCCGATACCGCCGAGGTTGGCGGCGACGGGGATGGACAGAGCCAGGCCCACCTTACCCTTGTCGTCGGCCGGCAGCTTGGAAAGCACCGGGGTCAGCAGGGCGAGCATCATCGCGGCCGTGGCCGTATTGGACATAAACATCGAGAATACGGCAATCATAATGAGGAATCCCAGGAGCACGATCTCGGGCTTGGTGCCGAAGAGTTTCAGCAGGGCCCGGGCCAGCGTGACGTCCAGGCCGTATTTCTCAGCCATAATGGCAAGCACGAAGCCACCGAGGAAGAGCATCACGACCGGATCCGCCATAGAGGACATAATGCGGGCGTAAGGGACGAGCGTGCCGTACTGCGGGTCGCAGAACAGGCCGATACCTTTATTGGATACCGTCAGGAGGGCGATGACAATGACCATCAGGGACGTTGCCCAGTTCGGGATGATCTCGAAAATCCACATCAAAGCGGCGAAAACGAAGAGCGCGATCACGCGCTGCTGGACGACGGTCAGGCCCTCAATCCCGAAGGCGCTGACCGGAAGGGCCCACAGAAGGATTGTGGCGATCAGCACGATGGGCAGAAGCACACAATACTTGACAGAAAAAGTCTTGCTGTTGGACATATTTTTATACTACTACTTACTTGATTCTAAAAAGCGGCGCAAATTTAGACATTTTCACAAAGAAAAGCAAAGAGAAAGGCGCAACCTGAAGGGCGGCCGCGCCTGTCATACACACACTAACTTTTATCTCGATGCAAAAATAGGCCGGATGAAAAGAATAATAAATCCCCATTTATGGTTATTTTTGCGCTATGGACAATCCGCTGCTGACTCCCTCTCCCCTGCCTTTCGGCGCCCCGCGCTTCGACGCCATCCGTGCGGAGCACTGGCTGCCCGCCTTCCGGGCCGCCATCGCCCGGGGGAAGACCGAGGTGGACGTCATCGCGGCGAATCCCGCAGAGCCCACCTTCGAGAACACCGTCGAGGCCCTGGAGTTCGCAGCAGACGACCTGGAGACGGTCGGCGGCCTGTTTTTCAACCTGCTTGAAGCCGAGAGCGACGACAGGATGCAGGAGATCGCCGAGGAGGTCTCCCCGCTGATGACGGAGTACGAGATGTACGTTTCCCTCAACGAAGCGCTGTTCGCCCGCGTGAAGGCCGTGTATGACCGCCGCGCCGGCCTCAGTCTCGCTCCCGACCAGAGCAAGTTGCTGGAAGACAGCTACAAAGAATTCGTGCGCAGTGGCGCGCTGCTGGGCCCGGAGGACAAGAAGACCTACGCCGCCCTGCAGGAGGAACTCGACCTGCTGGAGCTGCGCTACGGCAAGAACGTGCTCGACGCCACCAACGCCTTCACCCTGCACCTGACGGACGAGGCGGACCTGGAAGGCCTGCCGCAGTACGTCCGCGACGCAGCCGCCGGAGCCGCCCGGGAAAAAGGCCTGGACGGCTGGCTTTTCGACCTCACCCGCCCCAGCTATACCCCGTTCCTGCAGTACAGCGCCCGCGCCGACCTGAGGGAACGCCTCTGGCGCGCCTATAACGCCCGCGCCCTCGGCGGGCCCTCCGACAATAGCGAAATCTGCCTGAAAATCACCGATTTACGCCGCCGCATCGCGCAGCTGCTCGGCTATTCCGACTGGGCCGCGTACGCCTTGGAGGACCGGATGGCGAAGGACGTGGGGGCCGTGCGCGCCCTGCTGGACGCGCTGATGGAGCCGTCGCTGCCCGCCGCCCGGCGGGAGGTGGCCGCACTGCTGGACCACGCCCGGGCAAACGGCTATGCCGAAACGCAGATGCAGCCCTGGGACTTCCCCTGGTGGTCCGAGCGTTACCGCGCAGATCATTATGACCTGAGCGACGAGCAGCTCAAGCCCTACTTCCGGCTGGAAGACTGCATCGGCGCCGTCTTCGGCCTCGCCACGCGCCTGTATGGCCTGCAGTTCGTCCCTCGGCCGGACCTGCCCGTGTACCATCCCGACGTGAAGGTGTATGACGTGCAGGACGCCTCCGGACGGCACCTGGCGCTGTTCTACGCCGACTTCTTCCCCCGACCGGGCAAGCGGGGCGGCGCCTGGATGACCAACTTCCGCGAACTTTCCGCCCCCGGCGGCGTGGAGCGCCGCCCGCTGGTGAGCATCGTCACGAACTTCAGCAAACCCGCGCCCGACGCGCCGTCGCTGCTCACGCACGACGAGCTGACCACCTTCCTGCACGAATTCGGCCACGCCCTGCACGGGATGCTCGCCGAAGGGCGCTACCCCTCCCTGACGGGCACCAACGTGGCCCGCGACTTCGTGGAGTTGCCCTCGCAGCTGATGGAGAACTGGGGGTTCGAGCCGGAATTCCTGCGACCCTTCGCCCGGCACTGGCAGACCGGGGAACCCATCCCGGACGAACTCGTGCAGCGGCTCGTCGCCGCGCGGAACTTCCACGCGGCATACTTCCAGGTGCGCCAGCTGCGCTTCGGCGTGCTGGACCTGGCGTGGCATACCCTTCAGGAGGAGGCCCCCGATCAAATCGGGGATGACGCCCGGGAAACCGTCGTCGCCCTGGAGGCGCGGGCCCTTGCGGACTGCGCCGTGCTGCCGGACCCTGCCGGCAGCTGCATCTCCACCGCCTTCACCCACATCTTCTCCGGCGGCTATTCCGCCGGCTATTACTCTTATAAATGGGCGGAGGTGCTCGAAGCCGACGCCTTCAGCCGCTTCCGCAAGGAAGGCATCTTCAACGCCGGCACCGCCGCCTCCTTCCGCGAGAACGTACTCTCGAAGGGCGGCAGCGAGGACGCCGCCGTGCTGTACCGCCGTTTCCGCGGGCGCGAACCCGACCCGAAAGAACTGCTCAAGAAACTGGAAATCATATAGATATGAAACCCATCATTACCCATTTCACCGACAACGACCTCTACACCTTCACCTGCCAGTACTACATTCTGGAGACCTACCCGCGCGCCGAGGTCGAGTACACCTTCTTCGACCGCAACCATCAGGTCTATCCCCAGGGATTCGACAAGATGCTGCGCGAGCAGCTCGACCATATGGCCGAGGTGCGCATCACCGACGAGGAGATCGAGTATATGAAGACCCGCTGCGTCTTCCTGCCCCTGTGGTACTTCACCTACCTGCGCGGCTACCGCTTCCGCCCGGGCGAAGTGACCGTCAGACAGGACGAAGAAGGCCATCTGGACATCAAGGTCCGCGGAAAGTGGTTCTCCGCCATTATGTGGGAGATGCCCATCCTGTCCTGCATCTCAGAGCTGATGCACGGCCTGCGGGGCGACTTCGAGCGCTACGACGCCGCCCTCGAAGAGGCGAAGGCGCGCGCCAAGACCGAGCGCATCTTCGGCAGCGGCCTGGTGCTGGGCGATATGGGCACGCGGCGCCGCTTCAGCTTCGAGCACCACGAGATGGTGGTGCGCGTGATGAAGGAAGTGTACGACTCCCGCAGCGACTGGCCCGGCAAGTTCACCGGCACCTCCAACGTCTGGCTGGCGATGAAGTACAACTGCGTGCCGCTGGGCACGATGTCGCACCAGCTCATCAGCTTCGAGGAGAACGTGAGCGGCGTGTTCGAATGCAACTTCAACGTAATGAAGAAGTTCAGCGACGTGTACGACGGCGACAACGGCATCTACCTGTACGACTGCTTCGGCGACGAGGTGTTCTTCTCCAACCTCTCCAAGCGGATGGCGATGATGTACAAGGGCCTGCGCGTGGACAGCGGCGACGAGTTCGAGCAGACCGAGAAGATCATCGCCAAATACAAGTCGCTCGGCATCGACCCGGCCACCAAGCAGGTCTGCTTCAGCAACGGCCTGGACATCGACAAGGCCATCAAGATCCACGAATACGTGGCCGGACGCGTGCAGGATTCCTACGGCGTGGGTACCCACCTCACCTGCGACGTGACGGGTGCCGAGCCGATGAACATCGTGGTGAAGCTCACCCGCGGCCGCATCACCGAACTGCGCGAATGGCACGACTGCGTGAAACTGTCCTGCAACCTCGGCAAGACCCTGGGCAACCCCGAGAAATGCGCCTACCTCACCAAACTGCTGCAGGGCTCCGCGGAACGCTGACGTCCGGCCCGGAAGGCTTTTCCGGAAAGATTTGGAATTCGGATTTTTTTTTCTATCTTTGCAGCCCCGTTTTTTCGGGGCTATTATTTTATTATCAAACATTAACGAAATGATCAAACAGTACGAAACCGTTTTCATTGCAACTCCCGTTTTGTCTGACACCCAGATGAAGGAAGCGGTTGCCAAGTACACGCAGCTGATCACCGCCAACGGCGGAGAAATCGTGTACGAAGAGGACTGGGGTCTGAAGCAGCTCGCCTACCCCATCCAGCACAAGACGTCAGGATTCTATTACCTGATCGAATTCAAGGCTGACCCGTCTTTCGTGGCCACCCTCGAGACCCAGTATCACCGTGACGAGCGCATCCTGCGCTACATCACCGTCGCCCTCGACAAGAACGCCGTCGCCTACGCCGAGCACCGTCGCCAGACGCGCGCCGCCAAGGCTGCCGCCGCCACCGCCCCCAAGCAGGAGGAAGCTCCCGCCGCCGAGGCCGAAATCATCGAAACCGAAGAATAATCAGGAGGAATCACTATGGCTGTCAACAACGAAATCCGTTACCTGAACCCTCCTACCGTGGAGGTTCGCAAGAAGAAATACTGCCGCTTCAAGAAGGCGGGCATCAAGTATGTCGACTACAAGGACCCCGAGTTCCTGAAGAAGTTCCTCAACGAGCAGGGCAAGATCCTTCCCCGCCGTATCACGGGCACTTCCCTGAAGTTCCAGCGCAAGGTTGCGCAGGCCGTCAAGCGCGCCCGCTCCCTCGCCCTTCTGCCGTACGTCACCGACCTCCTCAAATAATTGAAGCGTTATGAAGATCATCCTTAAGAAAGAAATTGCCAATCTCGGCGAGGCCGGAGATGTGGTAGAAGTCAAGACCGGTTACGCGCTCAATTATCTCGTTCCCCAGGGATTCGCCACCGTCGGCACGCCCTCCGCGCTCAAGCAGCACGCCGAGACGCTCCGTCAGCGCGCCCACAAGGAAGCGAAGCTGGTCGCCGATGCGCAGGCCCTCGCCGCCAGGATCGAGGCCGCCGAGGTGAAGATGACCGCTAAGGTCGGCGAGAGCGGCAAGCTCTACGGTGCCGTGACCGCCGCCCAGGTGGCCGAGGCCCTCGCCGCCGCCGGCATCGAGGTGGACAAGAAGAACGTCACCGTTCCCGAAATCAAGGAGACCGGTGAGTTCGAAGGCAAGGTGAAGTGCTACAAGGGCGTCTTCGCCGCCGTGAAGATCCTCGTCGAGGCTGAAGCCGCCGCCGAGTAATCTCCATCCGCTACACAAAGAAAAACAGGCAGGTCGCTGACCCGCCTGTTTTTTTTGTACTACTATGGGGTTTTTACCCACAGTAGAGTAGAAAAAGGGTTAAAGAACGGTAAGGATGCCGGCGATGGCGCTGAACAGGACGATGGCGGCCAGGATGCCGGTCCAGGTCTGGGTGCTGCTGCGGGACTCCGGCCAGCGGAGCCGGTTCAGCGCCAGGACACCCGCCGTGAGGGCGATGCCCACCCACAGCCCGGCACAAGGGCGCAGGCCGCCGGTAGCGAACACCTGGGCGAAGACGCCGGCGGGGATGAACGCCGCCACGAACGAAAGTAGGTTGTGCCTGCGCGCCGGCATCCACAGGACCAGCTGGAAGAGGGTCAGGCCCGCCGCGACCACCAGCGCCGCGGCCCATCGGTCCGTGAACTTATAGAAAAAATACAGGAATATCCCGGCGAAGAACACCAGGGATATTCCTGCAGCGAGTATTTTCTGATGCCGCAGCACGGTTTATTCTGCCGTGGCGGCCTCCAGCTTCTTGAGGAAGGAGAACATCACGATGCCGGAGATGACGCAGAGTGCCATCAGGACCGTCCAGTTGACCCACAGCGGAACGTTGTCCCAAAGCATCGAAGGGATGGAACTGAGGTAGTTGCCGATGGCGGTGGCGGCGAACCAGCAACCCATCATCAGGCCCTTGTACTTCGGCGGAGCAACCTTCGAAACGAAGGAGATGCCCATAGGGCTGAGGAGCAGCTCGGCGAAAGTAAGCACCAGATACGTGCTGATGAGGTAGGTCGGGACCACCGGGTCGGGAGAAACGCCGCCGACGGCTGTCAGGCTCGAAGGGGCCGGCTGGCCCTTGGAGGCGGCGAGCATAATGAGGTAGCCGAGCGCGGCCACGAACATACCCAGACCGATCTTCTTCGGGGCGGAAGGCTCCTTGCCCTTCTTGGCGAGCGCGCCGAACAGGGCCATCGAGACCGGCGTAAGGGCCACGACGAAGAACGGGTTGAACTGCTGGAACTGCTGGGGCAGGATGTGCAGGACGGAATCCATTCCGGAGTACAGCGCATAGGCGCCGCCCCACAGGAGCAGGGTCACGACTCCGCAGATGGCCTTGGCCTTGGAAGTCTCGGACTGGAACACGCCGAACAGGGTGTACACCGACACGGCGATCAGGAACAGCGGCCAGATATTGAAGCCGATGCGCAGCGGACCGGACACGGTGTCCTGGGTGTAGTCACGCGCGAAATAGGTCAGCGAAGATCCGTTCTGATGGAAGGCCATCCAGAAGAAGATGACCACGGCGAACACGAAGCAGAGGGCCACGATGCGGTCCTTGGTCTGCTTGGGCGTGAGCTCGACGACCTTCTCGTTGGAGGCGGCCGCCTGCTTGGCGTTGACGTCGGTGTGCTTGAACCAGGAGCGGAAGCCGAAGTAGATGGCCATCGAGAAGATCAGCGACACGCAGGCCACGGCGAAGCCGAGGTTGTAGGCGGTGGACAGGTGGTTGATGTAGTACTGGCTGAAGTCGGTCAGGCTCATCGCGGCCACGTCGGAGCCGGGCATCGCGGCCTGGAGTTCCTGGAGCATCCCGGGATCCTGCAGCGTGCCGTTCAGGCACTGGTGCGCGAGGGCCGGGATGTCGGCCTTGTAGATGAGGCCGGAGCTGGCCAGGTGCTTGTTGGTCAGGGCCGTGGCGGCGGTGGGGGCGAACATCGCGCCCACGTTGATGGCCATATAGAAGAGGCTGAATCCGGAGTCGCGCTTGGCGCTGTAGGCAGGGTCGTCATAAAGGTTGCCCGTCATCACCTGGAGGTTGCCCTTGAACAGGCCGGTACCCACGGCGATGAGCAGCAGGGCGCCGATCATCATCACCAGGGCGAGGGCGCGGTTGGCAAAGGCGTCGGTGGGAATGGCCAGCAGGAGGTATCCCAGGAACATCACCGACACGCCGGTGACGACGCACTTGCCGAAACCGATCTTGTCGGCAAGCCATCCGCCGAGCACCGGCATAAAATAGACGGCTGCCAGGAAAATGGCGTAAAACTGACCCGCCGCGGCGGCGGTGAAGCCGAACTTCGCCTGCAGGAACAGGAGGAAGATGGCCAGCATCGTGTAATAGCCGAAGCGCTCGCCGGTGTTGGCGAGGGCCAGGGCGTAGAGACCTTTGGGTTGTCCTTTGAACATATCTGAGATTGTTTACGTTTTAGTCGTATCCACAAAGATAATAAAAAAAACGCATCTTGAATAAATCCGCAGAAATGCGTATATTTGCAATAATGCGAAAGATCGGAACCTGGCTGATGTTGGGGCTGCTCCGGCTGCTGGGGCTGCTGCCGCTGCGCGTCCATTACGCGCTGGGGCGTTTCTTGGCCTGGCTGGCCGGCGACGTCTTCCGCTACCGCCGCGACGTGGTGGTCCACAACCTCACCAAAGCCTTTCCCGACCTCAATGTCTGGGACCTGAAGCCCATCCGCAAAGCCTTCTACCGGCACTTCGGCGACCTCATCGCCGAGACGGTCTGGTTCGGCGGCTGCCGGAGCGCTAAGCGGCTTCACCGGCAGCGCCTCGTCGAGATCGAGAACCCGGAAGTGCCGGCACATCTTTTCGAGGTGGCCCCCAGTATGGTGGTGATGTACTCGCACTGCGGCAACTGGGAGCTCTACGGCGGCATCGAATCCTACAACTACTCCGACACGCCCCTTCCGTTCACCGAGCAGAACTTCTGCGTGGTGTACCGCGAGATGTCCAGCAAGATGTGGGACGACATCCTGCGCGACAACCGCTTCGCCCCCCTGAAGGACCGGAAGCATTTCCCCGGCTACATCGAGTCCAAGGACATCATCCGCTATGCCTTCACGCACCGCGACGAGAAGAAGGTGTACAACGTCAATACCGACCAGAGGCCGTATTTCGCCTCGAGCGGCAACCTGGACGTGGATTTCCTGGGTCAGCGGGTGCAGACGATGACGGGCGCCGCCGCGCTCGCCCGCAAGTTCGGGATGTCCGTGGCCTACCTGACGATGCGGCCGGACCGCCGGGGGCATTACCTGCTCCGTTACACGCCCATCTGCGAGGACGCCTCGAAGATGAGCGTCCAGGACATTATGCAACAGTATTACACGCTGCTGGAGAAGGACATCCGGGAACAGCCGGAGAACTACCTCTGGACCCATCAGCGTTTCGCAAGGATCTAACACTTAAAACAATAGCTTATGACCATCAAAGATCTTCAACCAGCTGTCGTCTGGAACAATTTCTACGGACTCACCCGCTGCCCGCGTCCTTCCAAGCACGAGGAAATCGTGCGGGAATTCCTGCTCAAATGGGCCAAGGAGCATAAGGTGGAGGCCTTCGCCGACGAGACGGGCAACGTGATTATGCGCGTACCCGCCACCCCCGGCTTCGAAAACCGCAAGGGCGTCGTCCTCCAGGGCCATATGGATATGGTCCCGCAGAAGACCGCCGAGACCGTCCACGATTTCCTCAAGGATCCCATCGAGACCGTCATCGACGGCGAGTGGGTCAAGGCCAAGGGCACTACGCTCGGCGCCGACAACGGTATGGGCGTGGCCCTCGCGATGGCCGTGGCCGAGGACAAGAGCGTCAAGCACGGTCCCGTCGAGGTGCTCGTGACCTACGACGAGGAAACCGGAATGTCCGGCGCCGAAGCCCTCAAGCCGGGCCTGCTGAAGGGCGACATCCTGCTGAACCTCGACTCCGAGGACGAACTCGAGCTCTGCATCGGCTGCGCCGGCGGCCTGGACGCCATCGCCGACTTCAAATACAGGTCCTACCCCACCCCGCGCGGCTACCAGGGCTACAAGATCGACATCAAGGGCCTGTCCGGCGGCCATTCCGGAATGGACATCTCGCTGTACCGCGCCAACGCCAACAAGCTGATGGTGCAGACCCTCGTCCCGCTGATGGAGAAGTACGGCGCCAAGGTGGCCGACTTCACCGGCGGCAGCCTGCGCAACGCCATTCCGTTCGAGGCCGAGGCCGTCGTGGCCATCCCGAAGGAGAAGGCCGCGGCCGCCGTCCGCCGCATCAACAAGATCCTGAACATCGCGAAGGCCTGCTACAAGGAGAGCGACCCGGGTATGCGCTTCCGCGTGGAACGCGTCCGCAAGCCCGTCCGCTGCATCGAGGACGCCGTGATGCTGAACGCCTGCAAGGCCATCGCCGCCTGCCCGTCCAACGTCATCCGGATGAGCCAGTCGATGCCCGGCCTCACCGAGACGTCCACCAACCTGGCCGTCGTGCGCTGCCGCCGCGGCCATCTGACCG
Source organism: Bacteroidales bacterium (assembly GCA_017548445.1). Next base: position 35,146 of record JAFYZZ010000007.1, read on the forward strand.
TCATCTCCCTGCTCCGCAGCGCCCTGAACGAGTCCAAGCAGGACCTCGCCAACCGCGTCAGGTACATCTTCGAGTTCGCCGGTGCCAAGATCAAGTTCGTGGGCGGCTATCCCGGCTGGAAGCCGAAACCGGACACGCCCGTCAACAAGCTCATCAACGACCTGCACCTCAAGATGTTCGGCAAACCGATGAACGTCCTCGCCACCCACGGCGGTCTGGAGTGCGCCTTGCTGGGCGCCAAGTATCCCAACTGGGAGATGGTCTCCATCGGCCCCACCATTATGTATCCGCACTCGCCCGACGAGCGCTGCTACATCCCGTCCGTCCAGCGGACCTGGGACCTGCTGAAGGCCATCCTGGAGAACATCCCCGAGAAGTAGGATTTGCCCAAGCTGTACATCATATCCGGCTGCAACGGATCCGGCAAGACCACGGCGTGCTACACGCTCTTGCCGGATCTGCTGAATTGCAGGGAGTTCGTCAATTCCGACGAGTTCGCGAAGAGCCTCTCGCCCTTCAACCCGGCCTCCGCATCCGTTACGGCCAGCAGGTATATGTTGATGAAGATCAATTACCTGCTGGACCGGAACGCGGATTTCTGCGTGGAGACGACGCTCGCCACGCGTTCGCTGGTGAAGATCGTCGAGGAGGCGCAGCGGCGCGGATATGAGGTGATGATCCTTTATTTCTGGCTGAATTCCCCCGAGCTGGCGATCCAGCGGGTGCGCGACCGGGTGGCATCCGGCGGGCACCACATCCCGGATCCCGTGATCCGGCGCCGCTATGTGATGGGGCTTCAGTATTTTTTCAACACCTATATTCCGGTGAGCGACCGCTGGGTGCTGGCGGACAATTCGCGTACGCCTTTCACGGTCGTGGCCGAGGGTTCGAAGCAGCTGATGTACATCAAGGACAACGAAAAGTACCGGACCATCTGGAACATTGCGCATCCGAATGAAGAGTATTGAGCATTTCGGGGTTACCGCGGAGCAGTTGCGGGCGCTCGTGGCCGAGGGGCTGCGGGGCGGCGGCGACTGGTGCGACCTGTATTTCGAGGACACGGCCTATCACGACCTGCTGCTGCGGGACGGGGAGGTGGCCTCGGGCGGGTATCACGTGGATTACGGCTGCGGGATCCGGGTGCTCAAGGGGGAAAAGACCGGCTATGCCTACGCCGAGACGACGGACTACGCGTCGCTGCTTCAGGCGACCAAGGCCGCCGGCAGTATTGCCAATGCTGCCATCGCAGCTCCGTTCCGCGACAGCCAGCCTCTCCGGACGTCCGACTGCGTCGGACCCCTCCCACCGCAAAGCGGCGGGCCCCTCCCTCTTACGTGCCGAGGGTGGCAACGTTCCGGAGAGGCTGCTGCCGTCTCCACTGCGCCCGCGATGGCGAATCTGTATCCGGAGGCACTGCCCTGGGAGGAGGCGGAGATGGCGCCGCTGGTGGCGTTCCTCCACCGGATCGAGGCGGGCATCCGCGCGCGGGACAGCCGCACGCTGAAGGTCGTGGCCATCCTGTCGTTCTCCGTCAGCGACATCGTGATGTACAACTCGCTCGGCGAGCTCACCGCCGACCACCGCCCCCTCGGCAGCATCTCCGTACAGGTGATCTTCCGCCAGGGCGAGCGCACGGAGAACAACACCGTCTCGCGGAGCCTGCGCACAGGCGCGGAACTGATCTGCGACGAGGTCCTCGAAGACCTGGTTAGCCGCGCCGTCGAGGGCGTCGACGCCCGTTTCGAGGCGCGGCGTCCCAAGGGCGGACGGATGCCCGTGGTGATGGGAGCCGGCGCCTCCGGCATCCTGCTCCACGAGGCGATGGGCCACGCCTTCGAGGCGGACTTCAACCGCAAGGGGCAGTCCGTCTTCAGCGACAGGATGGGCAAGCGGGTGGCGCGAAAGGGGGTCAACATCCTCGACGACGGCACCCTGCCGCGCAGCCGTGGCGCCTGCAACTACGACGACGAAGGCGTGCCCGGCCAGAAGACCTATATGGTTAGGGACGGCATCCTGACCTCCTACCTCCACGACCGCATCAGCGCCGGCTTTTACGGCGTCGCGCCCACGGGCAACGGGCGGCGGGAGTCGTTCCGCTACAACCCCATCCCGCGGATGCGCGCCACCTATATGGAGAGCGGTCCGGACGGGACGAAGGAGGACTTGATTGCCTCCGTGAAGAAGGGCATCTACGTGGACCAGTTCTCGAACGGACAGGTCAAGATCGGCGAGGGGGACTTCACCTTCTTCGTCAAGAGCGGCTTCCTGATCGAGGGGGGCCGGCTCACGATGCCCGTCAAGGACATCAACGTGATCGGCAACGGCCCGCAGGCGCTTGCCGACATCGAAGCGGTGGCCGGCGACCTGAAGGTCGACGAGGGCACCTGGACCTGCGGCAAGGAACAGAGTGTCGCCGTGTCGTGCGGCATTCCGTCCGTATTGATAGGACATTTTACGGTCGGAGGAGAGTAGGATGATCACGCAGAAGGAACTGGATTTCGTCCGGGAGGCGCTGGAGGCGGCGAAGGCCGCCGGGGCGCAGCACGCGCGGGCCACGCTTTCCAAGAGCGAGGAGGACCTGGTGGCCACCCTGGACGGGGAGGTGGACCGGGTGACGCATTGCGCCGACCGTTCACTGAGCCTCGCCCTGTTCGTGGACGGGAGGTTCGGCAGTTTTTCGACGAACAAACTGGACGCCGCGTCGCTGCAGGCGTTCATCGCGAAGGCGGTGGAGACCGTCCGCGAGGTGGCGCCGGACCCGTTCCGCACGCTGCCCGACCCGGCCCGCTGCTGCCGCGACGCCATTACCGGCGACGAGCTCTGCCTGGTCGACCCCGCCCGCGAGGCACTGACCCCCGCCGACCGGCAGAACCTCGCACTTTCCGCCTCTGTTACATTGTTTGCAGCAGGGCTGCTGCCCCGCGGGGAGTCAAAAGATTCGGATCTTTTTGCAGAATCGCAAAAAACTCCGATTTCTTTTGACCCCACCACTGACGTGGTCCCCCCACTCCCTTGCCGTGGGCGGCGCGTCCCCGCCGGGGCAGCACCCTGCCAGCAAACAAAACCAGACTACCAGATTATCTCCGAGGAGGGGGAATACAGCGACAGCATATACGAGACGGTGGTGATGGATACGAACGGGCTATGCTGCCTGCACCGGGAGTCGTCGTTCGACTACGGCGTGGAGATCACCGTCGAGAGCGGCGGCGAGAAATACAGCGGCTACTGGTGGGACGCCTCGTCGCACCTGGCGGAGCTGGACGCCCCGGCGTGCGGCCGCAAGGCCCTGGAGCGCGCCGTCGGGCAGATCGGCTCGGAGCCTGCGCCCGGCGGGAAGTACACGGCCGTGATCGACGCCGAAATGGCCTCCAAGATGGTCTCTCCCCTGCTGCGCGCCCTCAGCGCCTACTCCATCCAGCAGAACAACTCGTTCCTGATGGACAGCGTCGGGCGGCAGCTGTTCCCCGAAGGGTTCACCCTGCTGGACGTGCCCCGCATCCCGGGGCAGACCTGCTCCAAGTATTTCGACTCAGAAGGCGTGGCCACCGTGGAGGCGCCCGTCATCGAACGGGGCGTGGTGAAGCAGTATTTCGTGAACAGCTATATGGCCAACAAGATGGGCATCGCGCCCACCGTCGAGGACGCCACGCGCCCGAAGGTGCTCCCCTGGCCCTGCGCCGGGCTGGACCGAGCCGCCATCCTGAAGCGCTGCGGCAGCGGCATCCTCGTCACCGACTTCAACGGGGGCAACAGCAATCCCGTGACCGGCGACTTCTCGTACGGCGTCGAAGGCTACCTCTTCGAGGACGGCCGGATCGTGCGTCCCGTGAGCGGGATGCTGATGACCGGCAACTTCCTGACGCTCTGGGCGAGACTGCTCGCCGCCGGCGACGACGCCCGCCCCTGCCAGACCAAGCTCGTACCCACCCTGGCCTTCGCGGAGGTCGATTTCAGCGGATAATGACATTGGATATTGACAATCAAACAGATACACATCGACAAATGAAAGTAGAGAACAACAAAGTCGTGGCCGTGAGCTACGCATTGGAAGTGGAAGGCAAGATTGCAGACCAGTCCGCTCCCGGCGCACCCCTGGAATACATTCACGGAACCGGAATGCTGCTTCCGAAGTTCGAAGCGGCGCTGCTGGACAAGGAACCCGGCGACGGGTTCGACTTCGTCCTGTCGCCCGAAGAAGGCTACGGCGTGTACGAGCCGGCCTACAAGTTCGACATTCCCAAGACTGCCTTCACCATCGACGGGAAGGTTCACGAGGAGCTGCTCGTGGTGGGCCGCCTCATCCCGATGCTCAACCAGAACGGGCAGGTGGTCCAGGGTATGGTCGCGGCCGTGAAGGCCGATGCCGTGACGATGGACTTCAACCATCCGATGGCCGGCAAGACCCTGCACTTCACCGGCCAGGTGGAGAGCGTGCGCAGCGCCACCGACAAGGAACTGACCGAGGGCCTGCACGGCGAATACCTCCCTCCCGAGGAGCACGAGTGTCCCCACGGCAAGGGCCGCTGCCACAAAGACGAAGGCGATTGCTGCCACGAAGAAGGTCACGAGGACGGCGAATGCTGCGGCAAGGGCGAAGGTCACGGCCACTGCCATAAAAACTGAGACGGAATGGCAGCCCCGGTCCTGTACACCCTGACTTCCGACCTGCACGGCGAGCTGGCGCGCGACGCGCGCCGGGAGCCGTTCGTCCGGGCCATCGAAGCCGCCCTCGGCACGTCTTTCGACTGCCGGGGAGCGGATTTCAGCGGCTACGGGCAGGCCGAAGGACCGGAACTGATCTATGTCCGGACCGGGGGCACGGAAGGGCTGTTCCGCAAACAGTTCCCCGCCCCCACCCCCGATAAAGCATTTCTTTTTTTAGCCAGCGGACAGAGTAACTCCCTGGCTGCCTCGATGGAAATCCTGTCGTGGCTGCAGCAGCGCGGCGTCCCCGGAGAAATCCTGCACGGCAGCCCCGAGGCCGTCGCCGGCCGCCTGGGCGCCCTTTCGGGTGCAAAAACGGCCGTTTCGCACCCCGATGCCCCGAAAACGGGAGCTCCGGGTGCAAAAGACGCCTTTCTGCACCCCATCGCTTTCGGCCGCATCCTCGCCGGGCGGCGGTTCGGCGTGATCGGCAGGCCCTCGGACTGGCTCATCTCCAGCGACGTGGACTACGCCGCCGCCCGGGACGTCCTGGGCGCGGAACTCGTCGACATCCCCATCGAAGAACTGGTGGAAGAGGCGCGCAGGGGCGGCTGGACGCTGCCGGAAGGCCTGTCCCTCAACGCCCTGAACGTCCCCCGCTACGGCCACAAGCTGGATGCCGGGGACTGGAAGGGCGCGCTGGACATCTACGGCGCGCTCAAGCGCCTGGTCGCCCGCTACCGGCTGGACGGCCTCACGCTCCGCTGCTTCGACCTGCTGGGCGCCCTGCACAACACCGGCTGCCTGGCGCTGGCCATCCTGAACACGGAAGGCATAACGGCCACCTGCGAAGGCGACGTTCCCGCGATGCTGTCGATGGCCGTCGCCCGGGCGCGCACCGGCAGCGCCTCGTTCCAGGTGAACCTGTCGCGCATCGAGGGCGACCGCCTGCTCTTCGCGCACTGCACCATCCCGCTCAGCCTCGTGCGCAGCTACTGCTACGACACGCATTTCGAATCCGGCTTCGGCGTGGCCGTCCACGGCGAGATGCCCGAAGGCGAGGTGACGCTGTTCAAGCTCTCCCCCGACCTGAAGCGGATGGTGAGCATCCCCGCGCGCCTGGTGGAAAACCCTTACGGCGACAACCTCTGCCGCACGCAGGTGGTCGTGGAGGCCCCCGGCGCGGCGGAATACTTCCTGCGGAGCCCCATCGGCAACCACCACGTCATCGTTCCCGGAAAACTGTAGAAGCCTATGCGCACCGCCGTCGTCATCCTCAACTGGAACACCCGCGACCTGCTCGCGCGTTTCCTGCCCCCGCTGCAGCAGAGCCTGCAGGGGCTGGACGCCGCAATCGTGGTGGCGGACAACGCCAGCACCGACGGCTCCCGCGAGCTGCTCGCGGAACGTTTCCCGGAAATACAGAGCCTGCTGCTGGAAGAGAATTTCGGCTTCACAGGCGGCTACAACCGCGCTTTCGAACGGCTGCTCGGCGCGCCCGACGCCCCGGAGTTCCTCGTGCTGATGAACTCCGACATCGAGGTGCAGCCGGGCTGGCTGAAGCCGCTCGTGGAATGGATGGACGGCCACCCGGACTGCGCCGCCTGCGGCCCCAAACTGCACGCCCTGGTACGCGAGGGCGACGGCTTCCAGCGCACCAACCGCTTCGAATACGCCGGGGCCGCAGGCGGCTGCATCGACCGCTACGGCTATCCCTTCTGCCGCGGCCGCGTGCTCTCCCGCACGGAAGAGGACACCGGCCAGTATGACCGGCCGGCCGACGTGCTCTGGGTGTCCGGCGCCTGCCTGATGGTCCGGGCGCGCTGCTGGAAGGAAATCGGCGGGCTGGACGGGCGGTTCTTCGCCCATATGGAGGAAATCGACTGGTGCTGGCGCGCCCAGCTGGCCGGATGGCGCGTGACCGTGGTTCCGCAGAGCTGCGTGTGGCACCTGGGCGGCGGCACGCTGGCTCCGGCCTCGCCGCTGAAACTCAAGCTCAACTACCGCAACGGGCTGCTCCTGCTGGAGAACAACCTGCCTGATACGGTCGGGCCGGGCCGGGCCCGCCGCAGGATCGCGGTACGGAAGATTTTGGATTGTTGCGCGGCAATCGTATATTTGCTATCTGGAAAGACGGCAAACGCCCGCGCCGTCCGGGATGCGCACCGGGAATACCGGCAGCTGCGGCAGGAGCCGCCCGCGCGCCC